>JANMVS010000263.1:0-16925 GCA_031392885.1 Verrucomicrobiota bacterium | reverse complement strand
GCGATTCAAACTGTCGTCCGTCATCGGGCGTCCCGAATCGCTTGCAAGCAAGCTCCTACGTTCCATCCAAGCCGATCCCGCCGGGGCGGGATCCGGGGTATCGGACCCACCGCGAATGAACACTAAGCAGACACTCGTGATCAGTTCATTCCGATCCGGCCTTATCCGGCTACAATCGTTAGCGATGAGTAGGGCGTGTCTTCAAACATCCGCTGCTGCGCCCGTTTGCCGGGTGGAGGGCCGGGCGGTACGGAGACCGCCCCTCCAAAAATTTCATGCTGCCGCGGTTTTGAAGACACACCCTGGCCCGCATAACCGACAAAGTCCCGGACACACGCGGGCTGAGAGTCATCCAGCCCTGCCAAAATATCGTGACGAGTGTGAAATATGCGGGCTAGGGCGGATGAGTGGTTAACCCGGATGCCGTTCATTCCATGACCCTCGCCCACTACCTCCGCATCTGGCTCACCGCCGCCCGCTACTCGGTGGTGCGGACGCTCATGTTCCGGGGCGATTTCTTCATCTGGGCCCTGGTCGAGTTATTCTGGATGACGGTCAATTTGCTGATGATTTCCGTCATCTACTCGCATACCAAGTCGGTCGCCGGCTGGAGCAAATATGAGATGATGCTGCTCGTCGGCACTTCTTTGCTGATCCAGCGCTTCCTGATGGGATTTTTCTGGAGCAGCATCTTCGAGATGGGCCGCAACATCCGCAGCGGCCATTTCGACTTCTACCTCGCCCAGCCCGGCAACGTCATGTTCATGGCGACGACCCGCAAGCTGGACCCCGACAGTCTGGTCAACTCCCTCGTCGCCCTGAGTGTGGTCATTTATTCCGCGCGCCAGCTGGGCCTGCAGCCCGGCGTGGTCGATATGGTCCTCTATGCGCTCATGGTGGGGTGCGGCATTGTGATTCATTACAGCATGCTGGTGCTGTGCATTTCCCTCGCGTTCTGGATCACCAGCGCGCAGGGCATCGAGGGCAGTTACTTCACGTTGAGCGAATTTTCCCGGCTGCCCCGGGAGGCGTTCCGCGGCGTGGCGAACGTCGTATTTGTCTGGGCGCTGCCAATGGTGATCGTGAGCAACGCTCCCGCCCGCACCCTGCTGCATGGCTTCGATCTGGCCACCGCGGGCTGGGTGCTGGGCATCACCGTCGGCTGGTTTGGGCTGGCCGTTTTGGTCTTCCAGCGCGGCCTGCGCCGCTATTCGAGTGCGAGTTCCTGAGCCCATGTCGACCGACGCCCAACTCTCGGCCCTGCAGGCGCGCCTCGGCTACCAATTCCGCTCGGTCGCTCTGCTCCGCGAGGCCCTCACCCACGGCTCCTATCTGCAGGAACAACCCGAGGCCGGCCCGCACAACCAGCGGTTGGAATTTCTCGGCGACTCCGTCCTGCAATTCATCATCACCGATTCACTCTTCCGCGAGTTCACCACCGAACGCGAAGGCGTGCTCAGCCGCCGCCGGGCCGTGCTCTCCAAGGGGGAATTTCTCACGCAGATGGCCCGGGACCTCAGCCTCGACACCTGCCTGCGGCTGAGCCAGAGCGAGGAAGACACCGGGGGCCGCGCCCGCGCCTCCATGCTGGAGGATGCCTTCGAGGCTCTGATTGGCGCGCTCTACCTCGACAGCGACCTGCCCACGGTGCAACGGCTCGTCCTGCACTGGTATGGCCCGCTGGGCGCCCGGCTGCTGCTTTCGGAAGAGGCGGAGAATCCCAAGGGCCGTCTGCAGGAACTCGTGCAGCCGGCGCATGGCAACCTGGCGCTGCGTTACGAGGTGCTCTCGACCTCCGGCCCACGCCATGCGCTGGCCTACGAGGTGGCGGTTTTCCTGCACGATGAAAAATTAGGCACCGGCCAGGGCACTTCCAAGAAGAGCGCCGAGGAGGAAGCGGCCAGGGCGGGTTTGGCGTTTCTTCGGGCCAGGGAACCTGACCCTGGCGCCAAGTAGGCGGTCGGTGCCCGCGCCCGCCCGGCTGAAACCATTTTTGATGGCTGATTGTCTATCCGCTTCCCGCACCAAGCTCACCGGCGTCTGCCGGCCGGCACAGGCCTATGCCATCGCGGAACTCGTGGGCCGGCAGCCCGCGCCGGTCTGGCTGGTGGTGCACGAGGAAACCCAGCAGACCGACGCGCTCGCCGAGGACATCGCCCTGTTTCACCGCGCCGCGAGACCGCAATCCATCCTGGAAATCCTCGGCTTTCCCGAGGCGCAGACGGAAAACCGGGAAATGCGCGAGGCCTTCAACGCGGCGAGCGACCGCCTGGCCGTACTCAGCCAGTTGCGCAGCCGCCGCGCTTCGGGCAACGCTCAACCCTCCACACTTAACGTTCCACTTCTCATCCTTGCCACCCCGGCCGCCCTGCTGCAACCGGTGCCGCCGGTCACCGATTTTGCCGAACGCGAGACCGAGTTGCAGCGGGGCGCCGACCGGACCTTTCCGGCTCTGCTGAAGCTGCTGGTGGCCTATGATTATGATTCCGAGGCGGTGTGCGAAGCCCCCGGGCAATATGCCGTGCGCGGTGGCATCGTCGATGTTTACCCCATCACGGCGCACCAGCCCTACCGGTTGGATTTTTTCGGCGACACGCTCGAGGAAATCCGGACGCTCGATCCGGTCACGCAGCGTTCCGGCGAACCGGTGGATAGCATCACGCTCACGGCGACGCCGAAACTGCAGACGAACGGTGCGCAGGCTTCGCTCCTCGACTACCTGAACCCGGCCACCGTGGCCGTCCTATTGGAACCGAAATCATTGGAAGAGCTGTTCGACACGCTTGCGCCCGATCCAGGCAGGGCGGGTCCTCCGGACGGGCCGGGGACGGACGATCCGCGGGCAGACGGCTCGTCCGGAGGACTCGCCCTGCCATTTCGCGCCCGACCTTTCCTGGCCAAACTGCCACTGGCCTGCGCCCATCTCTTCGGCGTCAGTGACCTCGATCTGGCCAGTCAGCTATTCGACGGCGCGCCCAACGAGGAAACCTGGGATACGGAATCGCTCGCCCTTCACCGGTCGTATCCGGGAGAGCGCCTGCTGGCCCCCGAACGGCTGGCGACCGAAGAGGATGGCCGTCGGCAATTTCTGGCGAAGACCGCCGAGTGGAAGCGCGACGGTTTCGCGGTGGACTTTGTGATCTCGAAGGAAGGCGAAGAACAGCGGGTGCGCGAGTTGCTCGACGAGCACGCCGCCCTGAAAAAAATCAAGCCCCGCTACCTGCGCGGGGCGGTCAATGAGGGATTTAAGATTACCTTCGGTGCCGGTAGGGCGGGCACTCCGTTGCCCGCCGAATCAGCCGCGGCGCGGAGCGGAGTCCGCGCCCTACCGGCTGGTCTTGTCGTCGTCAGTGAAACCGAAATCTTCGGCCGGCGCCGCCTGCGGCGCACCGCCGCCAAACGGGCCAGCGCGGCGACTTCCGCCGTCGACCAGTTGCTCGACTTCTCGGAGCTGGTGGAAGGCGACTTTGTCGTGCACCTGCAGCACGGCATCGCGCTCTACCGCGGCCTGACCAAACTCGAGACGCGCGATGGGATCCGCGAGGTCATCTCGCTGGAGTTTGAGGACAAAGTCACGTTGCACGTGCCGCTGCAGGAGTCGCACCTGATCAGCCGTTATGTCGGGCTGACCAAGACCAAGCCGCAACTCGGTCGCATCGGCTCCGGCCGCTGGGAAAAGGCCCGGCAGGCCGCCGAGCACGCCACCCTCGACCTCGCCGCCGAACTGCTGCAGATCCAAGCCCAGCGCGAAGCGCAGCCCGGCCACGCGTTTGCCGATGACAATGCCTGGCAGAAGGAATTCGAAGCCGCCTTCCCCTTCACCGAAACCCGCGATCAGGCGAAGGCCATCGTCGACATGAAGGCGGACATGGAACGCACGCGGCCCATGGACCGGCTCGTGTGCGGCGACGTGGGTTTCGGCAAGACCGAGGTGGCCATCCGGGGTGCCTTCAAGGCGGTGATGGGCGGACGGCAGGTGGCGGTGCTCGTACCGACGACCGTCCTGGCGCAGCAGCACCTGAACACCTTTCGCGAACGCATGGCCGGTTACCCGGTCGCGGTGGAGATGATCAGCCGCTTCCGCACGCGCCAGGAACAGACGGCGATTCTGCGCGCGTTAGCCGAGGGCAAGATCGACATCATCATCGGCACGCACCGCCTCGTGCAGGCCGATGTGAAATTCAAGGACCTGGGTCTGGTCATCGTGGACGAGGAGCAGCGCTTCGGCGTGCGGCACAAGGAAGTCTTCAAGCGCTGGCGCGCGCATGTGGACATGCTGTCGATGAGCGCCACGCCGATTCCGCGCACCCTCTACCTCGCCCTCACGGGCGCCCGCGACCTGAGCACGATCGAGACCGCGCCGTCGAACCGGCTGCCGATCCAGACCATCGTCAAGAGCTACGACGAGAAGCTGGTGACTGAGGCCATCCAACACGAGGTGCGGCGCGGCGGCCAGGTTTTCTATCTGCACAATCGCGTCCGGAGCATCGACCTCGTGGCTGCCCGACTGCTCGCATTGCTCCCCGGCCTGAGCATCGGCGTCGGCCATGGCCAGATGGGCGCGGCCGGCCTGGAACGCATGATGACTGATTTCGTTGCAGGCCGCTATCAGGTGCTGGTCTGCACCACGATCATCGAGTCGGGCCTGGACATCCCGAATTGCAACACGCTCATCATTGAGGGCGCGGATCGTTTCGGCCTGGCGCAACTCTATCAACTCCGCGGGCGTGTCGGCCGGTTCAAGCACCAGGCCTACGCCTACCTGCTGCTGCACCGTCATGCGCGATTGCTCGACGTCGCCCGGCAGCGGCTGAGCGCCATCCGCCAGCACAACCAACTCGGGGCCGGTTTCCGCATCGCGATGCGCGATCTGGAACTGCGGGGAGCGGGCAACCTGCTCGGGGCCGAACAGAGCGGACACATTGTGGGGGTCGGGTTTGAACTGTATTGCCAGCTGCTCCGGCAGAGCGTGGCCCGGCTCAAGGGCGAGAAACAGGCCGCGCGGGTGCGGGCCAGCGTAAAGCTGGATTTTGTTTTCGTTGGGGAGGGCGCCGAGACCGTCCGCGCCGCCGCGACCGACAGCTTCAGCGCGCTCAAACAGGCCGAGCGGACCGCAGGCGAGATTGAGAAAATCCAAGCCCGTTTGCCCGTCGGCTACATCGGGGAGACGCGGCTGCGCATTGATTTTTACCGCCGGCTGGCCCTGGCGCAGAATCCCAAGCAGGTGAAGGACCTCGAGGCGGAATTGCGCGACCGGTTCGGGAAATTCGACGACCCGGTACGCGCGTTGCTGCTCGTCACGGAAATCCGGACCCGGGCGGAACAAAAGGGGGTTTTATCCGTCGAAACCGACGGCAACCGCCTGAAGTGCCTCCGCAATTCGGGCCGCCGCGATGATTTCATCCAATTGAGCAGCCGCTTTCCCCGCTTGACCGGCACCACCCCCCTTGCAAGGTTGAAAGAAGTCATCATTTTCCTGCAAAATCTTCCCGCTTCATGAGTCTCCGTGGTCTTCGTCTAACTTCCGTCTCACTGCTCGCCACCGCTTTGGGCCTAGCCGCCCCAGGCCAGACGAATCCGCCGCAAGACAATCTTAACCTGCGCTACGCCAACGGGATCGCGGCCATTGCTGAAGATCGCATCATTACGGTGGATGACATCCGCCGCGAGGTGAGTCCCCTCATTCCCGAGATCCAGCGTCAAAGCCGTTCCGAAAAGGAATTCAACGAGAAGATCGAAGCTTTGCAGGAGGACGTGATTCAAAACCTCATTGACCGGGTGCTGATCGTGAAGGATTTCTACAAAGACGAGAAGCGTCGTGTGCCCGCCAGCTACATCGACAACCAGGTGGCCGAGACGATCATCAACCAGTTCGACGGTGACCGCAGCAAGTTCCTCGCCTACCTGCGCTCCCGCGGCATCTCCCAGAAGGATTACCGCAAGGAGCAGGAGGAAGATATGATTTATGGCTACATGCGCCAGCAGCAGGCCAAGTCGGCCAGCACCGTCAGCCCGGTAAAGATCGAGGCCTATTACAAGGAGAACAAGGAACGCTTCTTCCAGGAAGACGCGGTGCACCTGCGCCTCATCCAAGTTGCCCGCGCGGCGGACGACACCGACGAGACGCTCCGCGCCAAGGCCACGGACATCATCAACCAGCTCATCGCCGGCACCGACTTCGGTGATCTGGCCCGCAAATACAGTCAGGACTCGCGCAAGGGCAAAGGCGGCGACTGGGGCTGGCAGCGTCGCTCGGACCTGCGCAAGGAATTCAGCGACGTAATCTTCACACTCGAAAAGGGCCAGCACAGCGACGGCCTCATCATGCCGGAAGGTGCCTTCATTCTCTTCGCCGAGGACCGCAAGCACGCCGGCGCCCAGTCCCTTGACGAAGTGCGGCCCGACATCGAACGCGCCCTCATCCAGCAGGGATCGCGTCAGGCCACGGAGCGCTGGCTCGAGAAGTTGCGACGCAACGCCTACGTGAAGCACTTCTAAGTGCGCCGAACTCGCGGGCCAGCGGGTGAAAGCACCAAGGCCCATGAGCGACGAAAATCTTTACCCGGCCCTGCGGCTCAAGGATCTCGCGGTCCATGACCGCCCGCAGGAACGTCTGGAGCAACTCGGCCCGGCCGCCTTGAGCGACTCCGAGCTCCTCGCCATGCTGCTCCGCAGCGGCAGCAAAGGGCACAACGTCCTCGTCATCTCGCAGCGCCTGATCGCCGAGGCCGGCTCGCTCGCGCAACTCGTGGAGTGGACCGAAACAGATTTTCGTCGGCAGATGGGCATCGGCCGGGTAAAGGCCCTGCAACTCGTCACTGTCATGGAAATCGCCCGGCGGGTGCTGACCAAGGGAGGCGAAGCTGCAGGGATTTTCAACCGGCCCGAACTGGTCCTCGCCCACTTCCACCCGCAAATCGCGGGACTGGCCGTGGAAAAATTCTGGGTCCTCTGCCTCAATCGCAAAAACCGCCTGATCAAGCAGGTCGAGGTCACCTCCGGCACCGCCACCAGCAGCCTCGCCCATCCGCGCGAGGTGTTTCGCGCGGCCATCCGCCATGGGGCCACCGCCGTGGTTTGCGTGCACAACCACCCGAGTGGTGATCCGGCGCCGAGTGCGGCCGACGTGCAGGTGACCCGCCAGCTGCGTGACGCCGCCAAGGCGGTGGATATCGATCTGCTGGATCACGTCATCGTCGGGCGCGCGGCCGCCGACCCCTCAGGCCGCGGCTACTATAGCTTTCGCGAAAGCGGAGTGCTGTGAATGCGCGCCGGGCAAGACGGCCGGGAGTAAAGATCCCCGGGCAAACCCCGGGGCATTTTAATAGTGGAGGGCTGGTCTCCCGACCAGCCGCGACCCGTCGGGAGACGGGCCCTCCACACGGAACCGGCGGGGCTGACCGCCCTGCAGCCAACCAAGCCGAAGCAGCTCCGGGGCATTCGAACCAATAAGAATAAAAACCCGCATCTCGCGGGAGAAACGGGTTTTATAAATTGGTGGTGGAGGCCGGATTCGAACCAGCGAAATGCGAAGCATAGTTGATTTACAGTCAACGCCCTTTAGCCACTTGGATACTCCACCAAACCAAAATGAGCGGTGAAGGTATGGGGGCGTTGGAGCCTTTGCCAAGCGGTTTTTTGTCTAATTAGCCAACGCTGACGCCCGCTTGCCAAAGCGTGGTTTTCACGGCTAAATAGCCGGTGATGGAGACCTTGCACCAAGCCTTCGATGCGCTGCGGGCCCACCCTGTTGTCAACGGGTTGCTGCCGCACTTGCTGACCGTGGTGGGATTCCTCCTGGCGCTATTCGCCATCGCTCGCCTGATGAGCGAGCGAAAGCAACCCGGCAACACCTTCGCGTGGCTCTTTGCCATTGTCTTCATTCCTTACCTGAGCGTGCCGCTGTTTCTGATGTTCGGTGGCCGGAAGCTCAAGCTTCTGGCCAGCCGCAAGGCCCGCCTCTGCCCGGTCCTTCCCGAGACGCCGCCCACGGCCGCGGCGCACACGTTCGCGGCGAAGGTGCTGACCCTGAATGGCGCCTGCCCTCCGGTCGGCGGCAACCGGGTGCATTTCCTCACCTCGGGCGAGGAGGCTTTTGCCGAACTCGAACGCGGCATTCGCGAGGCCAAGCACACGGTCCATATCATGACCTTCATCCTCGGGCGCGATGCCGTCGGCCGGCGCATCATCAAACTCCTCGCCCAACGCGCCAAAGAGGGGGTCAAGGTCCGGCTGTTGCTTGATTCGCTCGGCTGCTTCATGAGCAGCGGCCGCTTTTGCGACCCGCTCCGGGAGGCCGGTGGCGAGGTCGTCAAGTTCATGCCCGTGGTGCCGCTGGCCACGCGCGGCTCGGCCAACCTGCGCAATCACCGCAAAATCGCCCTGTTCGACCATCGCATCGGCGCCTTGGGCGGCCGCAATCTCGCGATCGAATACATGGGCCCGGCGCCGCTCAAGCGTCGCTGGCGCGACTTTGGCGCCCTCATCGAGGGTCCGGCGGTCTCCGTGCTTAACGAAACTTTTTTGGCTGACTGGGCCTTTGCCAGCGGCCAGTCACTGGCCGACCTGCAAAAAGAACTGCCGAATGATGTGCCCGATCCCGTCGGTCGAAGCGAACTGCAGATCGTGGCCAGTGGGCCCGATGTCGACGGCGAACCCCTTTACGAAGGCATCCTGTCGCTCGTGCAGCAGGCGGAACGGAGCGTCTGGATCGTCACCCCCTACTTCATTCCCGACGAAGTCCTGTATCGCTCCCTGCTGGTGCAGGCGCGCGCCGGCGTGGATGTCCGCCTCGTGGTACCTGCCCGCTCCAATCACCCCATCACCGATCTGGCGCGCCGCTACTACCTGCGCGGACTCCACGCCGCGGGCGTCAAGGTTCTGCTCTACCAGCACGGCATGAGCCATGCGAAGATGCTGCTCGTCGACGAAACGACCGGCCTCTTCGGCTCGGCCAACATGGATCTCCGGAGTCTGTTCGTGAATTTCGAGATCGGCGCCGTGACCTATTCCCCGCCCGAGGCCGCGGCAATGTCCCGCTGGATGCACGAGGTGTTTGCCCAGTCCAAACCCATGCCCGAGCCGCGACCCGAGCAACGGCTCTGGCCGAAAATCGGCGAGGAAATTGCCCGGCTGCTGGCCCCCCTGCTCTAGCCGGACGTTTCGCAGTCCGGTAGAATGATTTTATCCAATATTCAGCAGTACCACAGACCAATTTAACCACGGATTCCACGGATCTCCACGGCTACAGAAGTAATTCAGGGAGAAAACCCGGATCAAATCCATTCACCTGTTGGGTGAAAGCCCAAGAATTTGGATTTTATTGATAATCCGTGTTCATCCGTGAAACCCGTGGTTTCAACTGCGTTTTCTAGTTTTATACCAACGACTCTAATGATCTAGACTTTGGTCGCGACTGCTCCCGTTCGGGCGTACCGAACGAATCGACCGTCCGTCATCCTCTGGAGGGCCCGCGGCTCTGCGGGCCGGCTCGCAGGGACGCGAGCCCTCCGAATGCAAAGTCCAGCTATCATGGGATGTTGGTATTAGGGAGTACCTTCAAACCATCGAAGCCGTCATCCGGAGCCGCGCGAAGGATCCATTGTGATGTCCGCCCGTGGTCGTCCTGATGGATTCTTCTCCCGCTCAGGCGGGCTCAGCATGACAACCAGATTTTGAAAACACGCCCTAAACCGCGCGTTGCTCGATAAACCGCTTGATGGCGGCCTCGTCGGCCGGGAGACGGTGCTTCACCACGGGCCGCGGCTTCAGGTCCTCCAGCGCGGGATGGGTCGGCTCCTGCCCGATGGCGGCACGGATGGCGTCGGGGAATTTCGCCGGATGCGCCGTCGCCAGCACGACACTCAACCGAGCGGGATTCAGATCCTTGAAGGCACACGCGGTGTGCGGATCAACGATGTAGCCGTAGTGCGTATGCACACGGTGAATGATGCCCGTGATCTCCGCATCAGTGGCGCTCGAGGAGCTGAACGTGGCGTGGTCGAAATTCGCGAAGCGATGGGTGCCGGTGGCCTGGAGTGCCGCCATCACGGCCCGCACTTGCGCCGGATCCCCGCTGAGCTTGTAGTAGAGGAATCGCTCAAAATTCGATGCCACCTGGATGTCCATCGACGGCGCCAGACTCGGCCGAACCGCGCCCAGCCGGTATTCGCCGGACGTGAACAAGCGGTGCAAGAGGTCGTTCTGGTTCGTCGCCACCTTGAAACCCAAAATTGGCACCCCCATTTCCGCGAGCAGCCAGCCGGCGAACACATTGCCGAAATTGCCCGTCGGCACCACAAACTCCACCCGGCCCCGCTCCGCCGCCGGCAGCCTGAGCCACGCATGGAGGTAGTAAACACACTGGGCCAGCACCCGCGCCAGATTGATCGAGTTCACCGCCGACAGCCGGTGCCGTTGGCTGAAATCGCGGTCCCCGAAAATCCCCTTCAGGATCCGCTGCGCGTCGTCGAAGCTGCCGTCGATCGCGATCGCATGGACATTCGCCGCCCCGGTACAGGTCATCTGTCGCTCCTGCAGCGGCGAGACGCGTCCCTCGGGATAAAGAATGAACACCGCGGTCTGCGGCTTGCCCAGCAACCCGTGGATCGCCGCCGCCCCGGTATCGCCGGAGGTGGCGCCGAGCCCATTGATGCCCCGACCGCTGAGCTGGCACTGGTATTCGTAGAGGTTGCCGAGCAGCTGCAGGGCAAAATCCTTGAAGGCCAGCGTCGGCCCGTGGAAGAGCTCGAGGACGTAAGTCTTCTCATCCAATTTCCGCAGCGGCGCGATCTCGGGGTGGGTGAAATGCGCGTGGGCCCGGTGCCCGAGCCGTTCGAGTACGGCCGGAGGGATGTCCGTGGCAAAGATGCCCATGAATTCCACGCACAGGTCGGCATAGCTGAGGCTCTGCCATCCCTTGAGCCGGGGGGATATGTCCGGCAGATGCTCCGGCAAAAACAAGCCCCCATCCGGCGCCAACCCGACCGCCACCGCCCGGGAAAAGGTATGGGGCTCGGTCTGGCCGCGGGTGCTGATAAATTTCATGACTGAATGGCCCGGATATTTCTGGAGCCACGGCGACCTCGCCGTGAGGTGCACGCAAACCGCAGCGAGGTCGCTGCGGCTCCAGTGATCAGATTGTCAGAAGCTGTCATTCTGAGGGCGAAGGTACGGGCTGGCTAGTCACAAAAGCTCCACGAACACAAATGCAGCCCCCAGCCTCCTGGTGGTTTTTCCGCTTTTAGTGCCAGTCGCATGAAAACTTACTTTCCCAGTCCGAACGCATCGTGCGCGGCGCGCTGGGCCTCCTCGGCCCTGCTGCGGTCCACCGCCACGGTGATCTTGATTTCCGAGGTGGCGATGAGCTGGATGTTGATGCCGGCGTCACCGAGCGCGGTGAAGAGCTTGGCTGCCACGCCGGCGTGCGTGCGCATGCCCACGCCGACGACGGAAAGCTTGGCGATGTTGTCGAAGGCCTTGAGTTCGCCGCCACCCAGCTTCTTGAGCACGGCGGGCAGCACTTTGACCGCGTTGGCGGCATCGTCGCGCTGCACGGTGAAGGTGAGGTCCACGACGCCGCTCATGCCCACGGTCTGCACGATCATGTCGACGTTGATGCTGGCGTCGGCCAGCGCGTTAAAGATGGTGGCGGCCGTGGCGGGTTTGTCCGGCAGGCGGCTGATGACGACCTTGGCCTGATCCTTGTCGAGGGCGACGCCGCGCACGACGACTCTTTCCATATAGGCGACTTCTTCTTTCACGATGGTTCCTGGGTTGTGGTTAAAGCTGCTGCGGACCTCAAAGACGACGCCGTATTTCTTGGCGAATTCAACCGAGCGCGACTGCATGACCTTCGAGCCGAGGCTGGCCAGTTCGAGCATCTCGTCGTAGCTGATCTCCTCGATCTTTTTGGCGTTTTTGACGATGCGCGGGTCGGCGGTGTAGACGCCGTCCACATCGGTATAGATCTCGCATTTGTCCGCCTTGCAGGCCGCGGCCAGCGCAATGGCGGTCAGGTCGGAACCGCCGCGGCCCAGCGTGGTGATCTGGCCCTCCTCGTTGATCCCCTGGAAGCCGGCGACAATGACCACCTTCCCGGCCTTCAGGTCCTTGAGGATGGGCTTGGGGTTGATCTGCTTGATTTTGGCCTTGGTGAAAACCTGGTCGGTGAAAATGCCCGCCTGCGCACCGGTGTAGGAAACCGCCGGGATGTCGAGCGCGTGCAGCGCCATGGCGGTCAACGCGATGGTCTCCTGTTCGCCAATGGCCAGAAGCATGTCCATCTCCCGCGTGTCCGGCCGGTCGTTGATGGCCTTGGCGCGGGCGATGAGTTCGTTGGTCACCCCCGAGCGGGCGGACACCACAATGACGAGGCTATGGCCATCGTCGCGCGTCGCCTGGATGCGCTTGGCCACATTCTTGATGCGGTCGACGTCACCCACCGAGGTGCCGCCGTATTTCTGGACGATGAGAGCCATGGATTGGAACCCGGATAAATGGCCCGGCAGAGCGACTTTTGGCAAGGCGCGAGTGCGGACCTTACGTCATAAGCCTGCGGGAAAAAGTGGAACGCGACCTCCGGACGCGTTGGCTCACTGAGCGCGTCCAAAGGCCGCGCTCCCCTGCGCTTCGGGGACCCTCTCAGAGCAGCAACCGGCCGCCCGCCTGCTTCATCGCCGCGCGTAACGCCCGATCAAGGGTCGCCAACGGCAGCCCCCGCCGCAAAGCCAGCTCCAGGTAGGTTGCGTTGTAAATGGTCAGTCCGAAGCTCTCGGCCAGACCCAGCGTTTTTGACCAAGCCAGGGACACGGTCTCAGCATCCACCTCGATGTCGTAGAGTGGCAGGGTGGAGAGGAATTTTTCGATTCCGGCTTGATCGATCCGACCCTTTCGTTTGGCACCGGCCAATACGTTGCCCAGTTCCAAATGCCAGAGCGCCGGCACCCACGCCTTGCCATCGGTGACGAGGGCATCGAGCAGGGCGTCAGTTTTCACGGTCGCCTCGGACGCGAACGCCCACGGGAGGGTCGCAGAACAGTCGAGGACGAATTCCTTCACCGCCGGCCCTCATCAATCATGGCGCGGATGGAAAGGCCTTTGAGACTGTAGTTCGCGCTCATCGCCCGGAGCTCGGCGGCGGCCTTTTTACGCTGCCGCCTGGCCGGTGCGACGGCGGGAACCAGCCGGGCCACCGGACGGTCGTGCTTGGTGATCGTGAATTCAGCCCCCCGCCCCACCCGCTCCAGGAGCTCGGAGAACTTGTTCTTGGCCTCGAAAGCCCCCAGGGCCGTGTCGTTGGTTTTAATAGAGACAGGCTAGTAAAACAGGCCTGTTTGTCAATAAGCTCGTCCCGCGGCGCCGACCAAGACGGGAGTGCGGCGCATAAGTCATAAGGCTGGAGCTAAGTTCGGCGTCGGCTGGAGGGTCCGCGTCCCTGCGGACCGTGCCGGGGGAGATTAGGTCGAACCATCGTCCGCGGCCCGCCGCGACGCGGGCCCTGGTCCAAACCAGCCTCCAATCCCCGCCATTGCTCGCTCTTCCCCGGCTACGCTTGCCAAGCCGACCCGCCCGATGGCGAACCAATGTTCGCCATCGCCGCAACGCAGGCGGACCCAGCGGACGACTAAAGTCAGCCCGATGCACCAGACAGCTTCGGGGCGGGTAATCGCTTGCGCAGAATCATGGCCCAGTGACTCCAGCCCCTGCAATCAGGCGATTCACCTCTTCCCCCCACGCCATGCTATTCGCTAAAATCCAGTTTCCTAACAGTAAGTTGGTCAGGACTGCCCCGGTGGCTTCTTCGCGAACTTGTTCTCAGTGCCGTTCAGCAGCCGCCTGATGTTCTCGTGGTGCCGCAGGATGACAAAGCTGCCGAGCACGGACGCGATGGCGCTGATGGCCACGTGATAGGACAGCAGCCAGCTCGCCGCGATCACGGCCGCGGCGGCGAGCAGGGAAGCGAGGGAAACGTAGCGGAAGGCGAAAAAGACCATGACCCAGGTCGCGCCACCGATCGCGCACGCCAGCGGCATCAGCACCACCAGCCCGCCGGCGGCCGTGGCGACGCCCTTGCCCCCGCGAAACTTCGTGAAGATCGAAAACGAATGACCGAGGGTAGCAAAGACCACGCCGATCAGGGCCAGCACCATCGGCTGCGGAGCCGCCAGCTGCGGCAGCAAAGGCCAGGCCGAGGCCACCGCGCCCTTCAGGAGATCGAGCACCAATACCGTATTCCCCGCCTTGGCCCCGAGCGTGCGCTTGACGTTCGTCGCGCCGGGATTGCCGCTGCCGACCTTGAAGATATCGACCCCATGCGCCCGCGCCACCAGGTAGCCGAAAGGCAGCGACCCGAGGAGATAGCCGACCGCACCGGCAATGACAACAGACCACATCATAGCCCGATTCCCATCCGGTTGAGCGAAGCGATGCGTCCGTTGGAGGGACGGTCTCCCGACCGTCCGGGCTGGCGCCGCCGTCCGCGGCCCGTCGGGCGACGGGCCCTCCACAAATATTCAGCGGATGCCATCCCCGCCGAGGCGGGCGCAGAATGACCCGCTAAAAAAATGCGGGGAAAAGCGTGCACAGACATCAGAGGTTGACCACCACAGCCTGCTTGATGGCGCGATGGCTGGTCAACTCCTTAAGGGCCACCGCGGAGGGCTGGCTGTCCAAATTCAACACGCAGAGCGCCGTGCCACCGGCATTGTTGCGGCTCAGGGACATGGCGGCAATGTTCACCTGGTCGTGGCCCAACAACATGCCGACCATGCCGATGATGCCAGGCTCGTCATGGTTTTCGTAAATGAGCAGCACGCCCGACGGGATCGCCTCGACCTCGCGGCCGTTGAGCGCCACCAACCGCGGACTGTTGGCTTTGCCCAATAAAGTGCCCATGGCGGAAAAGATCTGGCCGTCGGCGGCGATCGCCTCGACCTGCATCAGCTCGGTGTAGTCCGTCTCGACGTTCGATTTGGTGATGTCCACCTGCACACCCAGTCGCTGCATCATCGTCGGGGCATTGATGTAATTCAACCCGTCGCCGCTGATGCGACTGAGAAAGCCCCGCTGGATGGCGCGGGTCACCGGGTTGGCATCCAGTTCGACAATCTTGCCCCAGTAGGTGATGCGGAGGCGCTCGACGCGATTCGTCGCCAACTGCTGCACGAGCGTACCGAGCTTGGCCCCGAGTTCCAGATAAGGGCCGATCAACTTCAGGGTGGTCGCGTCGAGGGAGGGCATGTTCACCGCGTTGCTGATGACGCCGCCGTTGAGCACATCGGCGATCTGCTCGGCAATTTCGATGCCGACCGCGTCCTGCGCCTCGGCGGTCGAGGCGCCGAGGTGCGGCGTGAGGGTGACATTGGGCAGTTTGCGCAGCTCGCTGTCGGCGGCCAAAGGCTCCTCTTCGAAGACGTCGAGCCCGGCCGCGGCCACCTGGCCGGATTTGAGCCCGGCAATAAGCGCGGCTTCCTTGATGATGCCACCCCGCGCACAATTGAAGAGCCGGATGCCCTGCTTGCACTTCGCGAGCGCGGCCTCGTCGATCATGTATTTGGTCTGCGCTGTCAGCGGCATGTGCACCGTGAGGTAATCCGCCTGCGCGAGGAGATCATCCAGTGACACGGCCTCGACCTGCATGGCCTTGGCGCGACTGGGCGCGAGGTAAGGGTCAAAAGCCAGCACGCGCATGCCGAAGGCCTGGGCGCGCTTTGCCACCTCGGTGCCGATGCGACCGAGGCCGACGACGCCGAGGGTTTTCTTGAAAAGCTCGATGCCTGAGAAACTCTTGCGGTCCCACTGACCGGCCCGCATCGAGGCGGCCGCCTGCGGCACGGGACGCGCGCCGCTGAGGATGTGGGTGAAAGTCAGCTCCGCGGTGGCGATGGTATTGCCCAACGGCGTATTCATGACGATGACGCCGTGCTCGGTGGCGGCCTCGACATCGACATTGTCCACGCCCACGCCGGCGCGGCCGACGACCTTGAGCAACGGGGCGGCGGCAAAGACCTCCGCCGTGATCCTGGTCTCCGAGCGCACGGCGATGGCGTGCACATCCCGGACCAATTCCAGGATCTTCGCCGGAGAGGAACCGTAGGCCTCCACCACGTCAAAGCCCGGCTGCTGACGCAGGAAGGCAACGCCCTTGGGGGAAATCTTATCGGCGACGAGAATCTTCATGGAGACCGGTAAAAAGCCGTTCCCCGCCAGAAAAAGCAATCCTGCAGGGGAGATTGCTCCGGCGGCAGGCCAATTTTATGACTCGGCGGGATCCATGCAGTTGAACCACAGATGGACCCAAATCCACCCAGATCAGAGAGTGTTTTCAAACCAGCGTTCGCGGGAAATCGAGGGAGGGACGGTCTCCGTACCGGCCGGGCTAACGCACCGCCCGCCGTCCGGGCTGGCGGACTGGCTCTCACCCGCGGCCGGTGCGGAGACCGGCCCTCCAGCTGGCAAACCATCGGAGAAACCCGCGATTGAAGCCACTGCCTAATGAGAGAGTCGCCTGCCGAGATCGAGAGCTTGAGACTATGCGGGCTAGCCGTGGCAAAGCGTAGCTTCGTTGGTCGGACGGCTTTCATTCTGCATCTGTGCCAATCAGTGTTCATCTGTGGTTTTCGAATGAATTGTTCCGGCTTAGGCAGATGGGTAGCGGTCGGCGGCCGTGCCTGCCGTCTTCGACCGCAACCCGGCAGGCCGGGACGCCTGCCGCTACGACGTAGCTCAAACCCACCTCACGCCGCCAGCGTCGGATAATCCGTGTACCCCTTCTCCATCCCACCGTAGAAGGTATTTGCGTCCGGGGGGGTCAGCGCCGCCCCCAGCTGCAGCCGACGCGGCAGGTCGGGATTGGCGATGAAGAGCTTGCCCCAGGCCACCGCGTCGGCCTCGCCGACAGCGAGCACCCTTTGCGCGGTCTCGAG
>JANMVS010000431.1:0-1947 GCA_031392885.1 Verrucomicrobiota bacterium | reverse complement strand
TGCCCTCCCGCGCCGCCGGCATGAGCGCACAGGCCAGCGGGCCGCACATGCCCGCGCAGTGCAGACTCGTGACCAGCCCGGCGAGGAACGCCGTGCCCGGTCCCGTGATGCCGGCCAGTTCACCGGTCATGGCCGGCCTCCTTTGGGGGCGAGCGGGACTTCACGGATCTGGGCGGCCTGCGCCGCGCGAAAGGCGAAAACGTAGGCCGTCACCAGACAAGCAAAGCCGCCGAGCACGAAAAGCCAGAGTTTAGCGCTTGATGCCTTTTTCATGATCTTCCTCCTCCAGCAGGCGGGCATCGGGCCCGATGAACTCGACCTCGCGGGCCAGCGTGAAAGTCTGGCCGGCATCCGTCACCTTCACGGTGAACTTGAACGGGCCGCGGTAATTCCGGCGTTCGGCGAGCAAAATGAGCGGGTTGACCAGCTCCCCCAGCGGCGCGAGCGTGACGGGGGCGGCGAAGCCCGTCTGGCGGATGCCGGCGGGCAGGCCCTCGACGCTGACCGTGAAGGTCGCCGGTGCCGTGCGCTTGTTGACGATGCGCACCATGAACTGGTCGCGCACCTCGTCGGGTCCGACGAAATAAGCGGCGCCGCTCATGCGGTAGACGAGGAAATTGGCCGGCTTCACCGTGGAAAAAGCCAAGGAGGCGACCGCGACGCCCACGAGCAGCAGGACACCGTAGAGGAGGGTGCGCGGGCGAATCCAGCGGGTGGTGCCGCCGCCGAGGCCGACGAGCGAGTCGTAGCGGATGAGACCCGCCGGGCGCTGCACCTTGGCCATGACCTCGTCGCAGGCATCGATGCACGCGGCGCAGCCGATGCACTCGAGTTGGAGTCCGTGGCGGATATCGATCCCCGTCGGACAGACTTGTACGCAGCGGTTGCAATCGATGCAATCGCCCTCCTTCGCCAAGGCTTCGGCGGGCAGGCCGGCTGGTTGGAGGGCGGGCTTGCTGATCCCGCCGGCCTGATCAGTGGCTGATGGGCTCACGGCGGGGCCCGGCAACCCACCCCGGAAAAATTCGGTGGCACGATGGAGTTTTCCCCGCGGCTCGCCGCGCCGGGTGTCGTAGCCGATCGACAGCGTGTGATCGTCGGTCAGCGCGGATTGCAGCCGGCCATACGGGCAGATGACGATGCAGAGCTGTTCCCGAAACCAGGCGAAGTTGAAATACAGCAGACCGGCCGCGATAAAGACGAAGAGGAAGGACGACCAGTGTTCGCCCGGCGCCTCGTGCATGAACAGCCAGAGCTCGGGCAGACTGACAAAATAGGCGAGGAAGAGGTGGGTGATGCCCAGGGAGGCGAGAATGTAAAGCGCGTGTTTGAGCATGAGGCGGGCGAATTTGCCCGTGGTCAGCGGGGCGGCCTTGAGTGCCCGGCGCGCCGGCGCGTCACCCTCGATCCAGCGCTCGATCCGGCGGTACACGTGGTCGAGAAACACGGTCTGCGGGCAGGCCCAGCCGCACCACAACCGGCCGTAGAGGGCGGTGAGGAAAAACAGGGCAAAGCCCAGTCCGCTGACGCCGAAGAAGAGCAGCCAGGTTTCCTGCGCCGCGAGCGTGTAACCGAGGAAGTGGAAGCGCCCTTCAGCGACGTCGAGAAATACGGCCGGGTGCCCCTTGACGGGGATCCACGGAACGAGCAGATAGACCGCGATGAGCACGTAGGCGCTCAGCCGCCGCGCCGTCATGAACCACCCGCGGGCATCGGCGGGATACAGGAAATAACGCGAGCCATCGGCGTTGATGGTCGTGACCGAGTCCTGCGTCGGCCGGTGGGAGGGCCGGCGGAAGGGGGGTGGGCTGGTGGACTTGAATTCTGCGCTCATGCGTGGTTTGAGCACCTGGTAGCGGGAGCGGTGAGCGCCGCTACAGTTTATTTGGAAATTTCGACCGTGACGGCATCCCCTTTTTGATGGCGGCTGAGCACATAGGCCACGAC
>JANMVS010000390.1:0-9290 GCA_031392885.1 Verrucomicrobiota bacterium | reverse complement strand
CCCCGCACGAGCCGCCGCGCCAAACCTGTTGGCTTGTCAAAAGCACCGGGCCCACGCTCAATCAGACCCTCGCTGCATGACGCCATCCGTACCCGATAAAATCCCCCAGCACGTCGCCATTATCATGGATGGCAATGGCCGCTGGGCCCAAGCCCGTGGCCTGCCCCGACTCGAGGGCCACCGCCGCGGAGTCGAGACGGTTCGCACGGTGGTCGATGCCGCCCGCGAACTCGGCATCCGCTACATCACGCTTTACGCCTTCTCAGTGGAAAACTGGAATCGGCCGACCGCCGAGGTGTCAGGTCTCATGGGCCTGCTCGACTACTTTCTGAAGCGCGAACTGGACAACCTGATCAAGAACCGGGTCCGCCTGCTCACCATTGGCCGCACCGCGGCCCTGCCCGCCAAGGTCCAGCGCGAGCTCAACCGCGTCATCGACGCCACCAAGGATTTCACCGATTGGACCCTCGTGCTCGCCCTGAACTACGGCTCGCGCACCGAAATCGCCGACGCCGCGCGCGACTATGCCGCCGCCGTGCAAGCGGGCCGCGAGCAACTGGCGGACGCCTCCTGGGAAAACTTCAGCCGCTACCTCTACACCGCCCACCTCCCCGAGCCTGACCTGCTCATCCGCACTTCGGGCGAGCAGCGTGTGAGCAACTTCATGCTGATGCAGTGCGCCTACGCGGAAATGGTCTTTACCCCGGTACTCTGGCCGGATTTCGGCCAAGCCGACCTGCAGTCCGCCCTCGAGGAATACGCCCGGCGCGAGCGCCGTTATGGTCTGACCTCCGAACAAATTAAGTCTGGCCCCCGCTAGCCCGGATATTTCACCCTCTGCTCGCAACCGAAACCACACCCGGTGCCAAATCTTTTTCCGCATTCACGGCTGCTCGGGATATCCGGGCTAAGACAACCCCGACAAGTCGGGGTTGTTTCAGCCCGCATGACCGACCAAGTCCCGGACCCACGCGGGCTGAGAGTCGTCGCGCACCGCCAAAATTTCGTGACGACGGTGAAATATGCGGGCTAATCCCGCCCAACCTACTGCTGCCATGCTCTCCCGCCTTCTTAGCACCCTGGTCCTCTGGGGCGTCATCTTTGGCGGCCTGTATCTTTTTGGCGCCCACGGCGCCGCGGTCATGGTCACGCTGCTGGCGGCGCTGACGCTCTACGAATTTTATGGTCTGACGGAAAAAATGGGCGCCCGCCCGTTCCGCTGGCTGGGAATTCTCTTTGGCGTGCTGATGACGGCGGGACCCTACGCCATCGCGTTTTTTCTCGGCGAAGGTGATGTGAGCGAGAATCTGGTCACGGCCTTGCTCGTGCTGGCCCTGCTCGTTTCCTGCCTCCGGGTGCTGGGCGAGCGTGACCCCACCAACCGGATCGAGACCATCGCCGTCACCGTGATCGGCTTGCTCTACATTCCGTTCATGCTGCAGTTTCTCGTTCGCCTCTTGCTGCGCGAGACGGACAGCGGTGACAACCTCACGCTCTGTCTGTGGGTCGTCGCCGTGGCCAAGTTCTGCGATATTGGCGCGCTGCTCACCGGGCTCGCCTTCGGCCGGCACAAGCTGGCCCCGAACATCAGTCCCCAAAAAACCTGGGAAGGGGCCGTGGGCGGCGTGCTGGTGTCCGCGGGCGTCGGTGCGGCCATTGCCTATTTCGCGCCCGACCGCCTGCCCGCGAGCATGACGCCGGCGGTCGCCGCCGTCATCGCGGCGCCCCTCGCCATCGTCGCCATTATTTCCGACCTGATCGAGTCCGCCGTCAAACGCCGGGCCGACACCAAGGACACCGGCGCCCTCATTCCCGGCATCGGCGGGGCGTTTGACCTGATGGACAGCCTGATCCTGACGGCGCCGGTCGCGTATTTCATCTTCCTGTTTGTGGAGTGAGGGGCAGGCCCACCCCTCAAATGGATGTTTTACCAGCCACACCGCCCCCCCTTTGGGCACCATCCTTCGCCAAGGCTACGGATGGCAGGCCACTCTCCAGAGGGGATTTCCGGCCCCGCCGGTCTGGGTCCCCGCTTGAGCGGGGTGGCGCACCGCGCCGGGGTGTGTAAGGTATTTCCCTGCGCATGCTGAATTTCCCTCCCAAAAAACGCGTCGTCCTCCTCGGGGCCACCGGTTCCATCGGGGAAAGTACGCTGCGGGTCATCGCCGCCCACCGTGACCGGCTGGAGCTCGTCGGCATCGCCGCCCACCGCCAACACCAGCGGCTGGCCGAGATCGCCCGGCAATTCGGGGTGCGCCATGTCGCGGTCCACGAGCCCGCCGCGTTCGCCGCCGCGCGCGGCAGTGCCGCTTTCCCTGCCGGCACGAAATTTTACGGCGGCGCCGACGGCTTGAGCGAACTCGCCGCGCTGCCCGAAGCCGACATCGTGCTGATTGCCGTCGTCGGCACCGCCGGGCTGCAGCCCGCCCTGGCCGCCCTCGCGGCGAAAAAAAACATCGCCCTCGCCTCCAAGGAAATTCTCGTGCTCGCCGGCAAATTCATCCTGGCGGCCGCCCGCGCCAGCGGCAGCCGGTTGCTGCCGGTGGACAGCGAGCACAACGCCGTCTTTCAGTGCCTGGAAGGCCACCGGGTCAGTGACGTGCGCCGGCTCGTGCTCACCGCCTCGGGCGGGGCGTTTCGGGACTGGCCGCTGGAAAGGCTCGCGCACGTCACGCCCGCCGATGCCCTGAAGCATCCGAATTGGGCCATGGGTCCGAAGATCACCGTGGACTCGGCCACCCTGGCGAACAAGGGCCTCGAACTGATCGAGGCGCAGTGCCTGTTCGGTCTGCAACCCGCGCAATGCCAGGCCGTCCTGCACACCCAGAGCATCGTGCACGCCCTCGTGGAGTTCACCGACGGCTCATTGCTGGCCCAGCTCTGCCCGCCCTCGATGAGCTTCCCCATTCAGCACGCCCTGCTCTATCCGGAACGCGCCCCGACCAGCACCGACTCGACGCTGCCGCTGGATAAGCTGTTTTCCCTCGATTTTTGTCCCGTGGATGAGATGCGTTATCCCTGTTTGCGGCTGGCCCGGGAGGCGATGGCCGCGGGGGGCGTGGCTCCGGCGATCTTCAATGCCGCCAACGAGGTCGCCGTGGCGGCTTTCCTGCAAAACCAGGTCCCCTTCCTTGCGATTCCGTCGATCATTGATAAAACTCTCTCCACCATTAATAACTTTGAACCAAGCGCGCTGGAACAAGTCCTAGCCACCGATACCGCCGCCCGGCAAACCGCCCAACAGCACCTCACCCCCTGATGTCTTCAGATACATTCTCCTCCCTGCTTGGCAATGTGTGGTCGATCTTCCTGATCATCTTGTTTTTCGGCGGATCGATCTTTGTCCACGAGCTCGGTCACTTCCTCGCCGCCCGCCGCCGGGGCATGAAGGTCTCACGTTTCTCCATTGGGTTTGGGCCGGCCATCTGGTCCCGGCGCGGCGCGGATGGCGTGGAATATCGCCTGAACTGGCTGCCGCTCGGCGGCTACGTCGCCCTGCCGCAATTGGCCGATCTCAGCGGTTTGGAGGGCGACATCGACCCCGACGCCCCCCAACTGCCGCCTATCACTTATAGCACCAAGCTGATCGTCTTTGCCGCCGGGGCGTTTTTCAATATTCTCTTCGCCTTCAGCCTGGCCTGCATCCTGTGGGTCGTCGGCCAACCGGTGGTGGAAGAGGAGCAGACCACACGAGTGGGATTTGTGCACAGGACCATTGAACTGCCCAATGGCAGGCAGGCCGAGGGCCCGGCGTATCGGGCCGGCCTGCAGAGCGGCGACCTCATCCTTACCGTGGACGGCAAGACCGTGAAAACCCTCAACGACATCGGCCAGTTGGTCGTGTTGGGGAGCGGCCGCGACGCCCAGGGCCGGCCCAGCGTGGAAATTGAATTTGACCATCAGGGTGAGCACAAGCGGGCCACTTTGATTCCGGAGCTGGTCGGGGCGGAGGGCTACCGGGAGATCGGTATCGAACCAGCCGCCAAGGTGACGATCGCCGGCGTGCTTGCGGGTATGCCCGCCGAAACCGCCGGGCTGAAATTCCGCGACATCATCACCCACATTGACGGTCAGCCCGTGGGCTACGTCGGATTCATCTCCGAATACCTGCGCAGCCACGGCGGAAATTCCGTGAAACTGACCTACCTGCGCGAGGACCGGGTCAGCGAAGTTTCCCTCGTGCCCGTCAAAGTCAGGGACCCCGAAACCAAAGCCGACGTCTACCGCCTGGGCATGCAGCTCAAGGGTGCCCTGACCCTCAAAACGATTCGCACACCGCCGTGGGAACAGGTAGGGGACAAGGTCGTATGGACCTGGCGCACCCTGCAGAGCTTGCTGAACCCAAGTTCCAACATCGGGATTTCCAAGCTGAGCGGACCCATCGGCATCGCCGACAAAGTGCACCAGTTCGCCCAGGTGGATTTCCGGCTGCTGCTGTGGTTCGTCATCTTCATCAACGTCAACCTTGCCATCTTCAACCTCCTGCCGATTCCGGTGCTCGACGGCGGACACATGGCCTTCGCCACCCTCGCCAAGCTGCGGGGCAAGGATCTTCCCCTGAATGTCGTCGCCACCATCCAGAGCGTGTTTGTGGTATTATTGCTCTTCATGATGGCCTACGTGACGATCTTTGGGGATCTGCCCCGCCTCGCCCGGGAATCCAAGGCCGCGGCCCAGGCCAAGGAAGCCGCCGCCGCGCAACAGACGAAACCAGCCGAGCCGGCCAAACCATGAGAAATCTGGCAGTGGGGCAATCAGCCTGCCAAACATACTTGATCCGCGGAGGACGCGAAGAACGCAGAGTGGAAACCAAGTTTGGTGGCACTTTACTGAGGTTCGCATGATAGCCTGATTTATTGTATGGGGTGGCGGGCCCGACTCCCGACGGACCGCGGCCCGTCGGGAGACGGGCCCTCCAAAAGTCACGTGCGGCCAGGCCGCATGGCATCAGTCTGTCAAGTGATCCTCAATAAATGCCATCACCTGCGAGGTGCCTACCCCTTGCTCCACGTCCCTGTTCCAACTTTCTGCTTTTGCGTTTTTTGTGCTTTTGTGGCCGATCCTTCTTCGGAATAAACCTGGAAAACGAAATTGGACACAGAGTACACCGAGGTAAGCACAGAGCGCACAGAGAAATGCCTCAAAAAATCGCCCAAAGGCACCAGCACCCAGCAGGTGAATTGATATTCGGTGATCACTACACCGTAAGTATTTCTCCCTGCACTCCTTTCTAACTCTGTGATCTCTGTGACGAGATCGATCTGCGGATTTTAGGTTTAAGAATCAGCCCTCTTAGCACCGCGCGGGACTGATTGTCCCGCCTCCAGACTCCCCGGTGCTTGCCACTTGCCCCCTAGCCCGGATATTTCACACTCTTCTCGCAACCGAAATCACACCCTGTGCCAAATCTTTTTCCGCAGTCACGGCTGCTCGGGATATCCGGGCTGGGACAACCCCGACAAGTCGGGGTTGTTTCAGCCCGCATGACCGACCAGGTCCCGGACACACGCGAGCGGAGAATCGTCGAGCACCGCCAAAATTTCGTGACGAGTGTGAAATATGCGGGCTAGTTACCTGTTACTTCTCCTCAGCCCATGTCCTACTGCGCGTCCCGCTATCACACGCTCCGCCGTCGCACCGTCGAAGTGAAGGTCGGCGGGCTCGGGGTCGGTGGCACGCAGCCGGTGCGCATCCAGTCGATGACCACCAGCGACACCCAGGACGTCGCGGCCACGGTCAGGCAGTCCATCGCTCTCGCTGAGGTCGGCTGCGAGATCGTCCGCATCACCGCGCCCAACGTGGCGGCCGCCCGGTGCCTCCAGGAAATCCGCACAAAGTTTTCCGCCGCGGGTTTCGCCCACGTCCCGCTCGTGGCCGATATCCATTTCCTGCCCTCCGCGGCCATGGAGGCGGTCGAGCACGTCGAAAAGGTCCGCGTGAATCCCGGCAATTATGCCGACAAGAAGAAATTCGCCGTCAAGGAATACACCGACTCCGACTACCAGCAGGAATTGCAGCGGCTGTACGACTCGTTCTCGCCGCTCGTGAAGCGCAGCAAGGAACTCGGCCGCGCGCTGCGGATCGGCACCAACCACGGCTCGCTCTCCGACCGTATCATGAACCGCTACGGCGACACGCCGCTCGGCATGGTCGAGAGTGCGCTCGAGTTTCTCCGCATCGCGCGGGCGCATGACTACCACGCCATCATGCTCTCCATGAAGGCGAGCAACCCCAAGGTGATGATCCAGGCCTACCGCCTGCTGGTGGAGCGCATGCAGCAGGAGGACATGCATTACCCGCTGCATCTCGGCGTCACCGAGGCGGGGGACGGGGAGGACGGACGCATCAAGAGCGCCATCGGCATCGGAAGCCTGCTGCTCGACGGCCTCGGTGACACCATCCGCGTGTCCCTGACCGAGGATTCCGTCTACGAAATTCCCGTGGCCCGGGCCATCGCCGACAAGGTCATGAGCCTGTGGCGAGACTCCAACGCCCGACCCGCAACGTCCAACCCTCAACGCTCAACCGGTTCGGCCCTGAGGGTTGAAAGTTCGGCGTTAAACGTTGAGCGTATCGAGTTGCTTCTGAGCGACTCGGTGGATCCGTTTCATTTCACCCGGCGGGAGACCGCTCCGCTGCAGCTTTCGGAGAAATGCCTGATCGGCCCCGGGCACCCGCCGCGCGTCATCGTCCGCACCACGGTGGCCGAGCTCGCGGCCACGGCCAAACAACTGGCCGACCCCCGGCTGCAGGATACGCCGGTGGAAGGGCTGCTCGTCAGCATCGGCTCTGCCGCCGAGCTCGCGGCGCTTTGTCGGTCGGTGTTTATCCCCGAAACGTCGGGCGTGAAGCCCGGCCTACCGGTGGAATTCCTCGCCCTGGAACTCGGCGCCGACCTCACCCCCGCCGACCTCGGCGCCACGCTGGCGGCAAGCCGGCGCCGTCTGCTGGTGGTCAGGAAATTCGGCGCGACAGATCTCGCGGTCTTCCAAGCATTCACCGCCTTGGTGCGGGCCCACGGTCATTTCCTCGCCGCCGAGATCGAGCCCGAGCATTTCCAGACCTACGCGGACACCCTGCAACGGCTGGGCGACGCCCACCTGCTCTTTACGCTTTCCGCCCTGCGGCCGCCGTCGATTGCGGCCCACCCCATCGGGGCTTACCGGCTGCTGGTGGAACACCTCAAGGCGGCCGGCTCGCGAGCGCCGATCTGGATCCGCAACACCACCGGCACCGCCGTGCGGGGCGACCCCAGCTTTCTCTCGAAGCTGCTCGAAGCCAGTTTTCTCACCGGCGGCCTGCTGTGCGACGGCCTCGGCGACCTGGTCAGTATCGAGACCGAGACCGACGTCACCCGTGCGACGAAACTGACCTATAATGTGCTGCAAGGCGCCGGCGCCCGCATTTCCAAGACGGAATTTGTCGCCTGTCCGAGCTGCGGTCGCACGCTGTTTGACTTGCAGAGCACCACCCAGCGCATCCGGGCGCAGACTGGCCATCTCAAGGGCGTGAAACTCGCCATCATGGGCTGCATCGTGAACGGACCGGGCGAGATGGCCGATGCCGATTTTGGCTATGTCGGCGGGGCGCCGGGCAAAATCAACCTCTACGTGGGTAAAAACTGCGTCCAATACAACATTCCCGAGGCCGAGGCCGATGCGCGGCTGATCGCCCTCATTCGGGAGCACGGCAAGTGGGCCGAGCCCGCGCCGCACCAACGCGCGCACCCCTGACCCGGATAGCCCCTGGAGCCACGGCGACCTCGCCGTGGGGCGCTCCCCAACCGCCGCTCCGAGGAGAAAAGACGGCCAGCACTCGCGCATTTTTTCGCAACAACAAAAAGAAAAAAGTTATACGCCTGCCGCGTGTGAACAAGATGTCGGGAAATTGCGCTTGAAAGACATTTTTTGATTCACGTTATTCAGAAAGTAGATTTTAACTGTCCCTTCGCTCGATTGTTCTTTGCTCATTTCCGCCGCGCCCTCCGTGCCCCGGCTCCCAAGGATTCTCCCAGACGCTGGCCCCGATCATTGCAGCCTGCAGCCCCTGCTGCCGGTCAAGTGATGGCCACCACCCCCTTTCCCCTTGCGAGTTACGGCCCACGGCAGACGAAGCGGAGGTGAACGCAAAAGCAGTTGCTGAGTTGTGAATATCCCGTCACCAATCCGTCTTTATCCGTTCTGCCATGCCCCACTCCGCGCTCCAGACCAGTCTCTGGGAAACTGTCAAATGCGACCTTAAGGGATTATTCCCGGAGGACGTTTTCCAGATGTGGTTTGAGCCCCTGCGCTGTCTGGCGACGAGCGAGGATGCCATCACTCTCGGCGTGCCGAACGACTTTGCCGCCATCTGGATTCACGACAACTACCTCGATCTGATCTCGCAGCGCCTGCGGCTGGCCGCCGGTCGCATGATGCATGTCAGCCTCAAGAAGGCCGACCCCGATGCGACCACCTCGTCCGCCCCGGCCAGCGAACCCAAAGGTCGCCCCGTCGCCGCCAAGCGTACCCTCCGCTACGACGAGCGCCTCGCCTCGGCCGGTTCGCTCAACCCGCGCAATACGTTCGAGACCTTTGTCGTCGGCCCCAACAGCCAACTGGCCCACGCCGCCGCCCTCGCCGTTGCCCAAGCCCCCGCGCAGGCCTACAACCCCCTTTTCATCCATGGGGCGACCGGGCTCGGCAAGACCCACCTGATGCACGCCATCGGGCACAGCATCCTGCAGCGCAACCCCGAGGCCAAGATCGCCTACCTCTCCACGGAAAAATTCACCAACGAGTACATTCACGCCATCCAGGAGAACTCCCTGACCAAGTTCCGCCAGCGCTACCGCAGCGTGGACGTGCTGCTGGTCGATGATGTGCAGTTCCTCGCCGGCAAGGAACGCATCCAGGAGGAATTCTTCCACACCTTCAACGACCTCTTCGAGTCGCAGAAGCAGATCGTCATCTCCAGCGATCGCTCGGTCACGGAAATCGCAACCCTGGAATCGCGTCTCGTCTCCCGCTTCCAGTGGGGTCTGTCCGCCGACATCTCGTCGCCCGACTTCGAGACCCGCGTCGCCATTCTCAAGACGAAGGCCGCCACCCTGAAAGTGAACCTGCCGATGCCCGTGATCGAGTTCATGGCACAGCATATCTCGAAGAACATCCGCCGGCTCGAGGGCGCCCTGATCAAGATTTCCAGCTACGCCGCCCTGACCGGCAAGACCCTCGACCTCGCTTCCACCGAGTTGCTGCTCAAGGACGTGCTGATGGAGGAGGCGCAGAACCGCCTCAATATCGAGGGCA
>JANMVS010000362.1:0-9410 GCA_031392885.1 Verrucomicrobiota bacterium | reverse complement strand
GTTGCGTTGCTTGGCAACGATTAAATCCGCCGCATTGGCGGCGGTCTGGAATTTTTCGTCCGAATCCTTGGGGCGGGAGAGCATTATGACCACGTCGGCATCTTGCTCAATGGAGCCGGACTCACGCAAGTCCGACAGGCGGGGGGTGCGGTTTTCCTTTTCCGAGGAGCGGTTGAGCTGGCTTAGAACAATAACGGGGAGATCTAGTTCCTTCGCCATCGCCTTTAATCCGCGGGAAACCTCGGCCACCTGCTGCTCGCGGGGCGCCCGGGAATCAGTGCCGCTGATCAACTGCAGATAATCGACAATGATCAGGCCGAGTTTCTTGCGGGCGTAGATGCGCCGGGCCTTGGCTCGCATCTCCATGATGGTAAGGGCACTTGAGTCATCGACCAAAATCGGGGTCTTCTTGAATTCCTCCGCGGCCTGGCCGAGGGCATTAACCTCGCGGCCGTCGCGGCCGACCAGCCCATCCCGCAACAACTTCATGTTCACCCGCGAACGGGCGCAAAGCATGCGCAAGGCGAGCTGGGACGAGCTCATTTCGAGCGAAAAGATGAGCGTCGGGACCGGCTCCTTCCCCGCCTTCGGCAGCGCGGCCGCCTCGGCGATGTTCAGGGCGAAGCTGGTTTTGCCCATGGAGGGACGGGCCGCGATGACGATCATTTCCTGCCGCTGAAACCCAAAGGTCATGGCATCAAGATCCTTGAAACCGGAAGTCACCCCCGTGAGTTCGCCCTTTTTCATCAGCAGCTTGGCGATGACCGTGTTGGCCTCCTTGATGGCCTCCTTGATCTCCTGCGCACTGTCACTGACCCGGTCCTGGGTAACCTTGAAAAGGTCCTGCTCGACCTTGTCCACAAACTCCGCGAGCCCGCCGGTGAAACCGTAGGCCTGCTCCACGGCGCCGGTGGCTGCCTTGATCAGTTCGCGCAGCAAGTGTTTCTCGCGCACCTTCTCGATAAAATAACCGGCGTGCGCCGTGGTGGGAATCTTGCCGGTGACCTGCATCAGGTAGGCAAACCCGCCGACCTGGTCGAGCAGACGCCGGGTGCGCAGTTCCTCGGCGAGCATTTCCAAGGTGACCGGCGGGCTCTTTTGATAGAGTTCGACGATGACCTGAAAGAGCACCTGGTTGGCCGGCCAATAGAAAGCCTCCGGCCCGATCCGCGCCTCCAAACAGCGGGAGATGGTATCGGTGCCATCCAGCAGGCAGCAGGCGATCACGTGCTGCTCCGCCTCCTCACTGCAGGGCATGGTCCGGGACGGGACGCCAGGAGCGGCCCGCTCCGCGGGGGCGGACCCCGTCCGGCGAAAATCTGTGGCGACATCGGCCATTAGAATCCTACTTTTTTCATCCAGAAATTGATCTCAGCAAGGTTTTAATACTCTCAGGTTATTCTCAAAGCCCGTTCCCCGGAAAGGGCGGCGACCTATCGGGCAGGCCTCGGGTGTCGCAAAAAAAGCTGCGATGGAATCACCGCAGCTTTGAGGCTGAAATAAGCCGGGATTTAGACCGCGGCGGGCTCGATCGGATTCTCCGAGACGACGTCGAAGGAGAGTTCGACGCTGACCTCGGCGTGCAGCTTGATCGTGACCTCGTGCTTGCCGAGGGTCTTGATTGGCTGGCCGAGGTGGATGCGGCGCTTCTCGATCGTGATGCCGGCGGCGGTCAGCTTCTCCAAAATGTCGTTCGCGGTGACCGCGCCGAAGAGTTTGCCGCCCTCGCCCGTCTTGACGGCGATGGCGATGCCGGCCTTGGCGATCTGCCTGGCCAGCGCTTGGGCGCCGTCGAGCTCTTTGACTTCGCGGAGGCCGCGGGCCTTCTTGAGGGCCTCGACATGCTTGCGGTTGGCCAGTGTGACCGGGACCGCCATGCCCTGGGGCAGGAGGAAATTGCGCGCGTAACCGGCGCGGACTTTGACCTGGTCGCCTTCGGCGCCGAGGCCGTCGACCGGTTTGGTAAGTAGAACTTCGTGATTAGCCATGATCGGATCTGTGTTGAGGGAGGTGGTTTAAATAAAGGCGACGGACGCGGTTTAGAACGGCACGTCTTCGTCGAGATTTTCCTGGGCCGCCGGTGCGGCGGGCTTGGGGGCGCTCGGCCGGGGGGCGGGAGCATTATAGCGGGGTTCGCTGCCGCCTTCGCCCCCACCGGCGGCGCCGGGCGCGCCGCCATCCGCACGACCGCTGCCGAGGAACTGGAAGTTCTCGAGCACGACCTTCATGCGGCTGCGTTTTTCCTTGGTGGTCTTGTCCTCCCACTGGTCAAGGCGGAGGCGGCCTTCGACGAAGAGCGGGCGGCCCTTGGTGCAATACTTGGCGATGGTCTCGCCCTGCTTGCTCCAGGCCTCGATGTCGACGTAAGTCACTTCTTCGCGCTCGCCACCGCTCTCGTCCTTGAACTTGCGGTTCACGGCGAGACTGAACTGGCAGATGGCCGTGCCCTTCGGCGTGACCCGCAGCTCGGGGTCGCGTGTCAGGTTGCCGATAAGCATCACTTTGTTGAGATTGGCCATGGGGGGCGGGGGCGCAGGGCAGACGCGCTCAGGCGTTCTCGACCAGCGCGCGGTAGACGGTGTTGTTGAGCCGCAGGCGCTCGTGGAGTTGGGCGGGGGCCGCGGCCGGCGCCGAGAAATTCACCTGGACGTAGACGCCGGCGGGAAATTTGTCGTCGGTCTTGCGGACGAACTCGCGGCGGCCGAGCTGTTCGACGGCGGTGACCTCGCCGTGCACGGCGTTGATCTCTTTCTTCACGCCCTCGATGATGGTTTCGACGGAGTCTTCCTTGCCGCGGTTATCGAGGATGAAGGTGGCTTTGTAATTACGCTTGGTCTGGCTCATGGTGGTCTCGGCGGTTAAGGGTATTCATGGCTTCGGCATATCCGCGGGTGATTAACAGGCGGAGGCCGGCCACGAAGGTGGTTAGTTTTTGATCAATTAGTTTGGTTTGTTCTGGGGAAAATTTTCCGAGCACGAAGTCCTTGATGTCCATCTCCGGGGGCCGCAGGGTCCCGATGCCGAGCCGGTAGCGGATGAATCCGCGGCCGAGGTGCTCGAGCAGGCTGGCGACCCCGTTGTGCCCGCCGGCGCTGCCGCTGACGGAGACTTTCACGCGGCCGGCGTCGATCGTGAGATCGTCGTAGGCCACGATGAGGGTGTCGACCGGCACCTTGTGGAAGTCGAGCAGGGCGCGCAGGGCGCGTCCGCTGTCATTCATGAAGGTCTGCGGTTTGACGAGCAGTCGCGTGACACCGGGTTGGGCGTCCCAGCGGGCGGTTTCGACCTCGAAGCGGGAATCTGATTTCCACTTGAGGCCTTCGGCAGCAGCCAGCGCCTCAACCACGGTGAAACCGAGATTGTGGCGGGTGCCGGCGTATTCGCGCCCGGGGTTGCCCAGTCCAGCGATCAGCGTGACGGACATGACTCAAAGAACAGTGTGCAAAACGGCCCGCCCGCGAACGGACGGACCGGGAAATGAAATTACTTCTTGGCCGGAGCGGCCGGTTTGGCGCCGGCCGCCGGAGCGGCGGCCTTCGCATCGCCCTTGGCGGGCGCGGCGGCGGCCTTCGGGTCACCGGGCTTGGCGCCGGCGGCGGGCGCGGCCGTGCCATCCGCGGCCGGAGTGACCGTGCCATCGGCGGCCACGGCACCCTCGACGGGCGCGGCGACCACGGCGGCGACTTCCTCGGCCGGCGGCTCGACGCAGAGGACGACCGTCTGGTTCTTGTCATCGAGGTACTCGACGCCCGGGATGGGCTTGAGCTCGCTGACGTGAATGGTCTCACCGACCTTGAGCTCGGTGACGTTTACCTCGATGAAATCGGGCAGATCCTTCGGCATGCAGCGGATGCGCAGGCGATGGGAGGCGGTCTCGAGAATACCACCCTCGGTCTTGACGCCGTAGGCCTCGCCGACGACGTGGATGGTCACGTTGATGATCATCTTCTCGTTTTCCTTCACTTCCTGGAGGTCGAGATGGAGATATTTGTCCGTGATCGGGTCGCGCTGGACTTCCTGGAGGAAAGAGAGGGCGGCGACGCCGGCATCGCGCTTGAGCTCGATGAGGGCGGCGCGGCCACGGATTTCCTTGAGGAGCTTGATGAACTCCGGCGCGCTGATGGCCAGATTCTCGGGCTTCGTGTGCTTGCCGTAGAGGATGGCCGGAATTTTCTCGGCTTTGCGCAGGCGGCGGGAGGCGCTGCGGCCGGTGCCCTCGCGGGACGTGACAGTAAGTTGATATTTCTTCATGGTTTCGTTCCCCCTGAGACTCCGGAATTGGAGGCAGGCGTAGTGGAAAAGGGACCGGAGTTGATGGAGCACGCCGCGCCGATGCAACCAAAACTTTTACCCCCTGCGCAAAAACACCCATTTTTACAGGGAGAGAGATTGACAAGGCCTTAAGCTCCTCTCTTTTTGGCCGTTTCCATTGCCACACTGCCTGGTAGCTCAGTGGTAGAGCAGGTGACTGTTAATCACTTGGTCGCTGGTTCGATCCCAGCCCGGGCAGCCATTTCTTTTTCGATCCGAAAAAACCCCGAGTGATTAACACTTCTCGGAAGCCCTAAGACGGGAGCAGATTGCAAAAGTGAGGCGTTAATCACTTGGCTCGTTTTTTCGGATTTGGCCTTCGATTTTACCAAAATCGAAGCCATTTCAGAGGGCTTTTTACAAAAGTGATTAACACCACTTCAGCGCCAAATCCGAAAAATCCAAACGCTGGTTTCGGGGATCTGGGAGTAGAAATTCGACGATTTCCATCACCCTTCGCCGAACCCGTTGTAGAGACAGCTGATTCGCACCGTGTGCTGAATTCTCACCTAGTGCGGTGGAAGCGTGCGCGGGGCGTTACTCGCAACATTTGTTCGCCGAAGTTCCTCGACCCAGACGCCCGCTTAACGCGCCTCACAGCACCTGCAACGGCCAGGCTCCCGCGCGTTCCGTCACCCATGTGACTGATCCGGCCGCAGTGTCGATCACGATATGGTTAGGAAAAGAAGCCTGTTCATCATAGGTCGGATTGAGAGACCACGATGGGCCGCAACGCCCTCGCCATGATTTTGGTTTGTGGAGATGGCCTGACAGCACGAGCCACGGCGGCCGGGCCGCTGAGGTCAGCGCTCCGGCCAGCAGCGGGCAGCCGTTGTCGTTCCCGCCGGTCCCGCCTATGCCGGTGGCCGCCAAAGCCGGCGGAACATGATGCAACAGAATCCACCGGCCGGCCGGAGCCTGGGGCCAGACAGGCGGCGCTCGGAAGGCGTGGCAGTGGATGTAGTAATCTCCACAATAGGCCCCTTGGCCATCGACGGTTACTTCCGGTCGGGCCATCTTATCTAACCAGCCGGCATGCGCATCGGTGTCCACTATGCCGTCACTATCCCACCAGTCGTGGTTGCCGGAGCAGACAAACAACCGGCCGGGAAATTCCCGCAGCCAGTCCCGCGTCCACTTCGCCTGTGCCCGCAGCGACGTTTTCGCAGTGCCGAACATGTCCAGCAAATCGCCCGACAGGCAGACGGCATCGTATCCGCGCGCCTGCGCCGCCACCCACTCGAACCAGCGGGTGCGGAAATGGAGATCGGAAACGTGCAACAGTTTCATGGGGACGGGGGCAGACCTCTGGCGCCATCATTCGGTTCCAAGCAGACGAAATCTAGAGCTACCAAACCGATGGTCCCTGGTGTTGGCGAGGTGCGGATGTGAGCGCGTGACTCACTTCCGCCGCTTTGATTGTCGGCACCTGCGCCTGATCCGCAAATTCTCGCCAGCGGGCTACGCTCGCCCGCACCTGCGCAATGATGTCCTCGGCGCTCCGCCGCGCGAGGCCTTCGTTTTCAGCCAGTCGCAGCAAATGCTCCAATCCAGTGGCGCGGCGTTCGCCCAGAATCGCCATGCCCCGTTCGGGCAACTGCTGCACACTGGAGAAGGTGAGATCATAGGCCGGCCCGACCTGCCACTTCCGGTCGCGATAAAGAAAGCCGTGGTTCTTGCCGTGGTCGTCGCGATTGCTGGCGAGCACGTTAAACACTGCCCGCCGGAACGCCCGCCAGACTTCGCCCTCGTCCTGCGTGAGACGCCGCGACACGCGCAGGAAGGTCTCATAGTTCAAGTCGCCTCCGCCCATGTGCAGCATCGCCGCCAGGGTGTGATGGTGAATGCGGTCCGCCCCCTCGCGGTCGAAGCGTTTCACCGCGAAATGCCTTCTCACCCGGCCGTCTACTTTGGTTTCGAGGAGCCGGGTCTCGGGCATTTCCACGCCGCCCGCCCGCGCCATTTGGGCATACGCCTCCTCCATTGGTCCGTGCGTGCCATCGGGACTGGTATCGAACTTTACGAGCCACGCATCATGGGTCGTCGGCACTTCACCGGCGCCGGCGAGCGTGCGTCCGGTGCCCTTCCGCGGCAGCGCGATGAGGGCCTTCGGCCGGGCACCGCCCGCTGACGAGCCCACCTCCGCCAGCAGATTCAGGTCGATTTCCCCGGCTTGCTCCGCGCGCAGCGCTGCCGCCTGCAGCGCGTCCAGGGACACCGTGCTCCACGGATGCTCTACCGCGTCCCGCGCCGGCTCATAAGTCAAGGCACCCATGCCGTGTGCGCCCACAAACGCCAGCATCGCGAGCGGGGTCACGTCATGGCCTGCGGTGCCCTGCTGCCGGAACCACTCCAGCATCACGCGCCTGCCCCACGCGTCGGGCAGGGAATCATCGAACAATCCCGGCAGTTTGTCGCCGCCGCGCACTTGCACTCCGGACCGCAGCGGCAGATTGAACGGGGACAATTCATGGCCGGTGGCAATGAAGGCGGGATCGTATTCAAACACAATGCCCGCGGCCGTCTCGGCCAGTCGGCCGACTTTTTGCCCGAGATACTTGACCGTGAGGGGGCTCATGAGTGTTTCCGGCTCCCGCGTTTCCGTTCCGGTTTCACCACGTCCTCCAGCCTCAAGCCCGTGAAGTCCCGCTCGCGGCCAATGCGGTCGAACTCGTCCATCAATCCCAGCAGATCGAGCACCTTCAAAAGCCGGAGCAGCGAAATTTTTCCCGTGCGCTCGAACAGCACATACGTCGGCTCCTTGAGTCCCGCCCGTCGGGCCATTTCCGTCTGGGTCCAGGCCCGCTGCAACCGCCGCGCGCGTATCCGCAACGCGAGTTCGCTGGCCACTTCTGGTGCGCTTTTAATCGATAACATGATGCCGACTATTGCCATTATATGCTCACAGTCGATATTATATTATCGTTTTATAGCAAACAGAGAGATCACCAATATAGAGCCCGGCCCTTAACCAGGACGAATGGCACGGACCGATTTTTTCACCAATGAGGAGGCAACCGCAGGCAAGCCGAGGTCGAGGCCAAATTCCGTCTGCCACACCCGGAAGATTCTCCGCTGCTCAGACGCAGCCAGGTCCGCGAGCGTCATGAGCCGGCGCAAACTTAGAAAGCGCAGAACTGCGGGATTCTGCTGGGTCGCGAGGGCGCTTTGGATTTCGGGCACCAGCTTCAATAACTTGAAATGCTGCACCAGCGTGGGTGCGACCAGGCTTTCGCGCGTCGCCAAGCGCCTGAGACTCAGCTTCGGGTCGAGCAGCCGCAATGCACCAGTCCCTTGAGCAGATGGAAATGTTTGTCCTGATCCAGCTTCAGGGTCGCGACCGGATGCACCAGCTTCACAACCGCTGCATTCGCCCGCTCCCAAAGCTCCTCTGCCACGAGCGGGGCGTGCCGGCCCGGGTATTGGTGGCCCGCGTAACGAATCACGCCGCGGTAGACCGGGTTCGTTATCATCAGACGAAGCGAGTCTGAGCGGAAACGCTTCACCCCGACCGTGTGCTCGGTCCCGTCCGTGCGTCGGAACAACCGCGCCCGGGTGCGCAATCCTTCGCGATTCAACGCGTCGGCGACCTGTTCTAGGCTGACCAGTTGCGCGGCCTGCTCATAGACGCGACGCACCAGGAGTGCTTCCTCGGGGTGTGGCGTCAGCGTCTGGGTGTTCTTGTCGTAAGCGTAACCGAACGGCACAGCGCCGCCGTTCCAATAGCCCCGCTTCGCCTGCTGGTGCATCTTCACCTGGGTCTTTTCCGCCGTATTTTCCTTTTCGTATTGGGAAAAGCTCAGGAGAAGGTTGTTTTTCAACCTGCCCGAGGGAGTGGTCTCCGAAATGTCCTCCGTAGCGCTCTCCATGCGGCACCCATGCTTCTTCAGGAAGCTGCGGAACGGCCCGAACTCGTCGATATTGCGGGACATCCGCTCCAACTTGAAGTTCTGGATGACCTTCACGGCACCGGTCTAAATGTGCCGCATGAGCGCCCGGAGGCCTGGCCGGTTCTTCGAGCTGCCCGAAACGGCCGGGTCGGAATAGTGCGCGACCTCGACCCAGCCGAGCCCGCTGTTTTTACGGATATGATCGCGACAGACGGCGAGCTGGCTTTCGCACGAATCGAAACGTCCGCCAACCTGGTTATCGGTGGACACCCGGGTGTAGATCGCAACGGGAACCACGGCCGCAGGTTGCCCGGGCTGCTGGGTGTTAGCGTCCATCAGTTCCGGGATGGGTCGAAACCCGACAGACGGTAGGCTGCGGCTGAAGTCCGGCCGCCATTCGCGACAATCTGGCGGGACAACAGCAACCGCTGCAAAGCGTGATAGGTGCGAGTTCGGGACAGATTCAGCACCGCCCGTAACTCAGACGGTGCCGCCGCTTCATGCCTTTGCAGGTAGGCCACAATGCGTTGTTCCGGCTCGGCACAGTCGAGCTCAGGGCGCCCGACCGGGCCGGCAGAGGCCGTGCACAGCGCGGGCGAGCACAGAATGCCCTTGCACAGCAGGTCGCCGATCAGGCGAATCCGGTCTTCCTCCGTCAATGGATTCAATGGACGCATGGTTGCGGCAGATGCTAGGCGGACATTCGCAATGACGGTGACTTCGTCCGCGACCCGGCGCGCGAGGCCAGGCGCACCGTGGAGGCTGGTGGTTTTGCAACCTGTGCCCTTCCCGGTTTGGTTCGCTCCGCCGGTGCCTTGAACACGAAACGATCGCCCTCGCGCACATAGCCCTTCGGAAGGGAGGAAGTGAGGTTGTATTCATCTACCGCGAGTGCGGATACCGGCTTGTGCTGGCGCGCAGCACGGAGGACGGCGGTGTCATTCGCCGGCCCTAGCCCCGCTGACTTGAACTGGCGGGGTGTCATTAGCTCAACGGGCACCCGCTCCATTGTCACAGCGGGCGCCTCCTCCGGATTCTCTTCCTCGTCCGGCGCGTCCGGCTCGGGCACGGTCGCTGCGACCGACTCCAAGTCGTCCTTGGTTTCGGTGGCCTGCTGCGCCGCCGCCTGGTTCTTGGTGATGTCGAGGAGGTCCACCAACTCTCCCTGCCGTTTGACCAGTTCGCGGTATCGTTCCTCGTGCTCGAAAA
>JANMVS010000355.1:0-6242 GCA_031392885.1 Verrucomicrobiota bacterium | reverse complement strand
CGCTGGCCGTCTATATTCGCGAGTCGGCGCCATGCTGAGCCGAACGAGGCAGTAGAAACCGCGGGTTACGCGGATTGAAGCGGCTGTTCCTGAGGGAAGCAGGATCGTGGTGTTTCTTCAAACCCGCTGCAGCGTGAAATTTTTGGAGGGGCGGTCTCCCCACCGCCCGGGCTGCCGCACCGGTCGCCGACCGGGCTGGCGCACCGGCCGCCGCCCGCGGCCGGTGCGGAGACCGGCCCTCCACCCGGCAAACAGGCGGAGCCGGGGATGTCTGCAGATACGCCCTAGGACTTGGGTTGGAACGTGAACTCCTGGCGGACCAGCACGAGCACCGGCTGGCCGTCGTGCACGGGCGGTTCGAACTGCCATTGCTCCACCGCGGTCACCGCAAGATGGGCCAGTGCCTGTTCCGTCCACTTCAAGGCTCCCGGCATCCGCACCTTCCCGCTGGGGTCGATGTAGAACTCGACGGTCACGGAGCCCTTCACCCCTTTGGCGGCGAGCGATTCGGGGTACTCGGGAGGGACCACCTTGCTCGGCACTGGGATGCGGTCGAGTTCGCGCAGCTTAAAAGCACGAAAGCCCTGCCGGTTGGGCATCAACCGCTCCATATAGTTGTCGAGGGTCTCCAAGCCCGTCTGACTGACGACCACACCGGACCGGCTGAAATTGAAGCGGACTTCCCGCACCGTCGCCCAGCGCTCTCCGCGAATTGTGGCCGGCTCATATTTCCAGGCCTTCAGCGCTTCAACGGCGGTATCGGCGAATTCGCGACGGGTGTAGCCGGTTACCAGCCACTCGGTGAGCTGGCCATTGAGGTCGACTCTCACGACCACCCAAGCATCGCCTTCCATGACCACTGAATTCCTCAGTCGCAGGGGAAAACCCGGCGCGGTGGTCTGGATAATCTTCAAAGAGGTGTATTCATCGGAGGCCGGGGGCAGCTGCGCGATTGCCGGGCCGGTCAAGGCGAACGCGAGAGTCAAACTGGGCCAGAATTTGGTATTCATGGGTGAAGGGGATTGCAGTCAGCATAACACCACTCGGGCCAGTTCCCCTTCAATCTCGGCTGGTCCCGTCGACCACCAGCCAAGCGCAAACTTTTCCTCAAGTTTTACTGTGGTCAATCCAACCGTACTTCGCGCGCCGCCTAACGGCTCACCGGCGTGAATGTGAATTGGTGCCGGACGCGAGTGATCACCGGCAGGCCTTGGTGGCGGGGGATCTCATAGCGCCATTGCGAAATCGCCAGCAGGACTGAGTTGGCAAACGCCTCTTCCTCCGCGGAGATAATAATAGGCATGCGCACTTTGCCCTCCGCATCGACAAGATACTCCACCACCACCTGGCCTCCCTTGCCTTTTGCACCGAGCTGATCCGGCGGCATGGGCGCAATCTCCCCCTTGGCGTCCAGCGGTTGATCGAGTTCATCCGGCCAGCAAATGAACGACGAATATCCCGCTGTTTTCATATCGATCTTCTGCCGGGCGAGTATGCCTGTGTCACTCGGCAGGACTCGGATAAATGCAGAATTTTTGAAGGAAAACTTCAGCTCCACCCGAGTGGGGATGGCTTTGCCGTGATGGTACGCCGGGATGAATTTCCATCGCGGGAGAACTTCCAGCACCTCCTGGGCGAACAGCGCCTGTGAATAGCCGATGACCATCCAATCCATCAGCTGACCCTCGGCACTAACCAGTACCATGATGCTGACTTCTCCCGCATCGACGAAGTCCTGCAGCAACTTGGGCGGATAAGACACATTTACTGTGCGGATAATCTGCAACGGTTCGTCCGTTTTGCTCCCCTCTTTGACCGACTGGTCGGCTCCGAGGACCGGAGCGAGCAGCCCGGCGACTACCAACAAACTGCTTAACATGATATGCATGGAGCCGTTCTTCTCTTGAAGAAAAGCAATATAGTAGATCTGGAGAAAACCGCAATCCCGCCCATCGCATAATCGACGCGGTTCATCTCAAAGTCCACCGCCCAAGCCAGGCCGTGCGTGCGAATTCCGCCGCTTGTTTTTCCGACTGCAACCCCAGGCCTTTACGCCGGCGGGATAGCCGCAATCCGGCAGTCTGAGACGCCTGCCGCTACCCGACAAGGCAGCTAGCTGATCGATCTGGAAGACCGCGACCGTGGACGATACGCGCCCACCGAGAAAATCCGTCTTTACCCCGAGCTCGTAGCCCTCGGCGGTCGTCGGTGACGCCGGTCCGCTGGGCACGCTCTCTTTGGTTAGGGCCGATGCGGCGTGTCCACGCAGGTGGCCGACACCGAGTTGCCCACCTGATAGCCTTTATCAAGGCTCGTCGAGACGCTGAACGTGGGCAATACCACGGTCGCGGGCGTGGCCGAGTTGGGGGTCTGGGCCAGAGCCCGAAGCGAAAGCAAGGTGAGGCCGCAGAGGCTCCCCGCCCGGGTCCGCGCGAAAACAGGGGAGAAACGGAGGTTCATCCGATGGTGGGTTGGGGGTTCATGACATTCATAATTATTATATTACAACGGGTTAAAGTTTTATTTTAGCTCTATATTGTCATTGGTTTTTATTAGAAGACAGTAATTGGAGCCTTAGCCATGGAGTTCCCGACCCCGCCAGGGTCGAAATTGATATATTTCTTTGAAGCTACTTTTATCCGTGTTTTATGCTTGCTAAGAAATATGAATGGCCGATGGTCGGCAGCGTTTTGGCCACCCCACCTGACAAATTTGACTTCAGCGTGCTCCGTCGGCTGCGCGAGCAGCACGAAATGACTTTGGCTGACCTGTCCAAGGCGTCCGGCGTTTCCACTCCGGTGATCTCGAAGCTCGAGCGCAACCAGCAGTCGGCCGAACTCGATACACTGTACCGTCTCGGCCGCGCCTTTGGCATGAGCGCCACCGACCTGATCGCACTGGCCGAGTCACCCCTCGCCCATCGCTCCGACGAACACGCCCACCGTTCAGGCGAGTTCAAGTTTCGCCAGATCCGTTTTGCCAACGTGGTCGCACTCCTCGGCACCGCCCCGGCCAACTCCCAGGTATCCCGGCCTGAGATCCACCACGACGACACCGAGGTCTGCTGGGTGCTCGCCGGCAAGTTGCGTCTCACGCTGCCCCACGAGCAGTGTGTGCTCGAGGCCGGCCAGTGCATGCAATTCGACGCCATTCAGCGGCACACCTACGAATCGCTGGCTGAATCCCAGTTCATCATTCTTCATCTCCGGAAGGATAAACGCTACTGACTCCGCATGAAAATCGACAACCAGCTCCAATCCGCCGCGCTCACCCCCGCTCTCGCCAACTTCTGGCGGCTCTCCGGGGAAAAGCTCAACCTCACCCACCGCGACTACGATCCCGCCAAGGGCGCGCCTGTCTTCACAGTCGCCGGCAAATATACCGCCCGCGGCTGGACCGAGTGGACCGAGGGTTTCCATTACGGCTCCGATTTCCTGCAATTTGACGCCACCGGCGATGCCGCCTTCGCGACGCGCGGTGCCCACTACACGGTCAACCGCATGGCCTCGCACGTCTCGCATATCGGCGTGCACGACCACGGTTTCAACAATCTCAGCACCTACGGCAACTGGTTGCGCCTGCAGCGCGAAGGCAAGCTGCCCGCCAACCAAATCGAGTCCTGCGAGCTTGCGCTCAAGGTCTCCGGCGCCGTCCAGGCTTCCCGCTGGTCACGCATCAACCACGGCGGCCAAAATGGCGCGGGCCCTGGCCTCCACAGCCTTGGCGAAGGCGGCTACATCTACTCGTTCAACGGCCCGCACTCCCTCTTCGTCGATACCATCCGCTCCGTCCGCATCGTCATGGTCGCCCACGCCCTCGGCCACCGACTGATGGGCGAGAACGATGCCGCGCACTCCCTCCTCGAGCGCGGCCTGCAGCACATCGCCGCCACGGCGAAATATTCCATTTTCTACGGCGAAGGTCGCGACAGTTACGACGTGCCCGCCGAACGCGGCCGCACCACCCACGAAGCTATTTTCAATCCCAACGACGGCCGTTTCCGCTGCCCCAATTCCCAGCAGGGTTACTCCGGTTTCACCACTTGGACGCGCGGCCTGGCGTGGGCCATGGTCGGCTTCGCTGAGGAACTCGAATTCCTCGACGCCGTGCCCGAGGCCGACCTCACGCCCTTCGGCGGCAAGCCGAAGCTCCTTGGCCTGATGCTCAAGGCCGCCCGGGCGACCTGCGACTGGTATATCGCCAACACCGCACTCGACGGCATCCCCTACTGGGACGGCGGCGCCCCGCACCTCGGCGAACTGGGCGACTGGCGCGCGCGCGCCGCCGAGCCGTTCAATGACTTTGAGCCGGTCGACAGTTCCGCCGCCGCGATCGGCGTGCAGGGCCTGCTCCGCCTCGGCCGCTATCTCGGCACCGAGACCGTCGACGGCAAGAAATACTGGCAAGCCGGCCTCACCACGATGCGTACGCTCCTCGCCGAACCCTATCTCGGCACCGCGCCCAATCACCAGGGCCTGCTGCTCCACTCCGTCTATCACCGCCCGAACGGCTGGGACCACATCCCCGCCGGCCGCAAGGTCCCGTGCGGCGAAGCGTGCATGTGGGGTGATTACCATCTCCGCGAAGCCGCCCTGCATCTCCAGCGCATCATCAAGGGTGAAAAATACCACACCTTCTTCGGCTGTCTCAAGGGCTGAGAACCATTGGCCACAAAAAATCACAAAAACGAACCCAATCTGTCTCCTTTTTGTGCTCTTCGTGTTTTTCGTGGCAAACTCCTTTTGCGCCTTCTGTGGCTAAATCATGAATCCTTCCGCTCCCCTTCCCGATCTCTCGCGCCTCTGCATCCACACGATCACCACCAAGCCGTGGGCGATTGAGACGTCTGCGGTCAAGTTCGCCGCTGCGGGCGTGAAGGGCATCACCGTCTGGCGCGACACCCTCGCCGGCCGAGACATCATGAAGACCGGTCAGTTGATCCGCGACCAGGGCCTGTCCATCGTTTCGCTCTGCCGTGGTGGTTTCTTCCCCGCGGCGACCGCCGCCGATCGCGCGAAGGCGCGCGACGATAATCGCCTCGCCATTTCCGAGGCGCACGCCCTCGGCGCGCCACTCATCGTTCTCGTGTGCGGCGCCGTGCCCGGTCAATCGTTGGTCGAGTCTCGCAAGCAAATCCAGGACGGCATCGCCGCGCTTCTGCCCGAATGCAAAGCCGCCAACGTGAAACTCGCCATCGAGCCGCTGCACCCGATGTATGCCGACAGTCGATCGGCCGTTAACACCCTCGGACAAGCGAACGACATGGTCGAAGCCCTCCAGGCGCCCTACGTCGGCGTCACCGCCGACGTTTATCATCTCTGGTGGGACCCCGCACTCGAGTCGGAGATCGCCCGTTGCGGCCGGCTCAACGCGCTCTTTGCCTACCACGTCTGCGACTGGCGCACACCGACCACCGATCTGCTGCTCGACCGCGGCCTGATGGGCGAAGGCTGCATTCCGCTCCGCCAGATCCGTCGCTGGGTCGAGGCCACCGTCTTCCAAGGCTTCAACGAAGTCGAGGTCTTCTCCACCCGCCTCTGGGCCATGGATCAGGACGAGTACCTCAAGAAAATCGTCCAAGCCTACCGCGACCACGTCTGATTTTCTTCACCACTAATCCACACTGATAGACACTAATTCAATCCCTCTGCCATTAGTGAGACCTTAGTGTCCATTAGTGGTGACCCAATCCCTCCATCTATGAAAGTTCACAAAATCGGCATCATCATGAACGGAGTCACCGGACGCATGGGCACCAACCAGCACCTCATTCGTTCCATCAAGGCCATCATTGACCAGGGCGGCGTGAAGCTCTCCGACCACGAGATCATCATGCCCGACCCGGTTCTCGTCGGTCGCAGCGAGGACAAGCTCAAGGCCCTCGCCGCCCGCGTGGGCGTCACCCGTGTTTCGACCAACCTCGAAGCCGAACTGGCCAAGCCCGACAACCATATCTATTTCGACTCCACCCTCACCAGCCAGCGCCCGACTGGTGTCCGCAAGGCCATTGTAGCAAAAAAACATATCTACTGCGAGAAGCCCACCGCCACCACCTCGGCCGAAGCCCTAGCCCTTGCCAATGAAGTCACCGCCGCCGGCCTCAAGCACGGCGTCGTGCAGGACAAGCTCTGGCTGCCCGGCCTCCTCAAGCTGAAATACCTCATCAACACCGGCTTCTTCGGCAAAATCCTCTCCGTCCGCGGCGAGTTCGGCTACTGGGTGTTCACCGGCGAGTTCGAGAA
>JANMVS010000354.1:0-2154 GCA_031392885.1 Verrucomicrobiota bacterium | reverse complement strand
GCAGGAGCGCACGGCCAAGATGTCACTCGGGCCGATGTACTGGTGTCCGACCGTCGAGGGTTTCTTCAACTATGAGTATAATGTCGGCAACCCGCTGCACATCGCCGACCCCGGCTGGCAACTTGATGTCCCCGCCGACATCGTCGCCGACATCAAGGCCTCGGTCCGGCATCCCGGCTGGCTCGCCTACTACCAGATCACACCGCTGCGCGCCAAGACCTCCGCCGCCAAGTTCGCCCAGCTCCAGCAGGCCGGCCTCGTCCTCCTGATCGGCACCGACTCCGGCATCCCGATGAAATTCCACAATCAGTCCACCTGGCGCGAGCTCGACATCTGGGTCAACAAACTCGGCGTTGATTCAATGACCGCCCTCCGCGCCGCGACCTACTGGCCCGCCGTGTCGATGAAGGTCGACAAGGATTACGGCACAGTTTCCGAGGGGAAATACGCCGACATCATCGCCGTCAAAGGCGACGTGCTGCGCTACATCGACCTCTTGCAGCGGGTCGACGTGGTGCTGAAGCACGGCCAGCGCTATAAGTGATCCGGCGCGCGGCGGCCTCACATCAACCGCCGCAACTCCTCGATCGCTTCTCGCCTCGCCGGATCCCCGGCGAGGTTGTTCATTTCCAGGGGATCGCGCTCCAGATCGAAGTAGAGCCAGGGCGAACCATCCGCGTTGAGCACCAGTTTGTGCTGAGTCGAGCGGAAGCCGCGCCATGCGTGCGGACACTGCGCGGGGATCGCCGGCGCGGTCGGCATGGAGATGTCCGCGCTGTCCCGTTTGCAATGCCAGTCCCGCCCCTCGGCCCAGGCCACCGCCAGATGCGGCAGATCCACGAGACTGATCGGACTGTGGTCCGTCCGGTTTGGCGCCTGGCCCCGGGCCCCCTGCTCCCGGCGAATCAGGAGCGGCACGCGAATTGATTCCTCATAGGGCCAGGCCTTGCGGAACAGGCCGTGGCTGCCGTGCATGTCGCCATGCACTGAGGTGAAGACAACCGCCGTTTCCTTCAAATCCACTTCGGCGAGCAGCTGGCCGATCGCCCGGTCCGTCGCCTCAATGTGGGCGTAGTAGCCCGCCAGTTCCGCGCGGGCCTGCCGCTCGACGTCACCACCGCGCGGCACATTGGGACGCAAAGCAATGGCCGCCGGCCTCACCTCGGCCACATGCGGCGCCGGGGCATGATAGGGCGGGTGCGGGGCCTCCAGGCTCACGACGCAAAAAGTCGGCTTTCCCGGGGAGTGCGTGCTGGCTTGCGCAAGCCATTCCGCCGCCCGCTGCATCAGCACGTCGGCCTGGTAACCCTTGAAATGTTTCGGCGCGGGCAACCGGGTCCCGTGCAGCCAGGGATCGTTCAACAGAAACCCGCTCTCAAATCCCTCCCACAGTTCGAAGCCGCCGCGCCGCGCCGGCGGTACCAGCATTTTCGCATGCACTTCGCCGACCAACGGCGCCTGACGGTCGCGGGGCGCGAGATGCCACTTGCCGAAAAAAGCCGTCGCATAACCCCGGTCGCGCAACGCATGCGCCACGGTCCGGCCCAGTGCGGGCCCCCGGCCCCCGGAGGGGTTCTGCTGCTCGTCGTAGATCGGCAGCGGATCCCAGTAATCACTCACCCCATTCTCCGGACAGAGCTTGCCCGTCAGCAGCGCCGCGCGCGCCTGCGGCCCGAACGGATGCGGCGTGACCGCCTGCGTGTAATTCACCGCCTCACTCGCCAGCCCGTCGAGCCAGGGCGTCCGGGCATTCCCGTCGCCCGCATAACCCGTCGCCGCCGCCCGCCACTGCGTGGTCACGATCCAGAGAATGTTCGGCTGAGCTGCCATGAATGGGGTTGGCCACAAAAAGCCCAAAAAGCCCAAAAAGCGAACCCCGGCTTGGTTTGGACGTAGCGGCGAGCGAGGGCCAGCGAACCGACGAATCACGACTCGCCGACCCTCGTCGCTACGAGCAGACAAATTCAAAGAAATTCAAAGAGGAATTCAAAGGGACAGGTCAATAATACGTCGGAATACGTAAAGATCGTGGTTGGTGGACGGGGTGCGCCAGAAATTCAAAGGGACAGGTCAATAATACGTAGGATTACGTAAAGATCGCGGTTGATGGACGGGGTGCGCCGGACGAGCCTGTCCGATGGCATGAGGCAGCCG
>JANMVS010000302.1:0-3242 GCA_031392885.1 Verrucomicrobiota bacterium | reverse complement strand
CTCCGCTCAACTTTGTGGGCCACAGCTTCACCCTCGACACCTTGGTGTCGGCTTTCAACACGCTGGGGCAGGCGGCGTCGGTCGCGGGCGTCATCCTCATTGGTTACATTGCCGACCGCTTCCCGAAGCGGGCGCTCTTCGTCACGCTCCTCTTGGGCCAGATTGCCGCCACCGCCTCCTATTACTTCCTGCCGGCCGGCAGTCTGGGGGCCATCTTCACCCTCGAGATCCTGGGCAGCTTCGTGGGCGCGCCGCTGCCGGTGCTGCTCTGGGCCATGTATGCCGACACCGCCGATTATGGGGAATGGCAATCCGGGCGTCGCACCACCGCCCTGGTGTTCTCCGCCTCCTTGATGAGTCAAAAAATCGGCTGGGCGCTGGCAGCCTATATCGCCTTCAAGCTGCTCGCCTACGTGGGCTTCACGGCGAACATTGTCCCTTCGCTGGAAGTGAAGGACAGCCTGGTCCACCTGATGAGCATCATCCCGGCGGTGCTCGGCGTCGCTTCGATCATCACTTTCCTTTTCTATCCGCTGAACGACAAGAAGGTGGCGGCAATGAACGCCGAATTGAAGCAGCGTCGCGCCGGTGTCGGCGGCCCGGCCTGAGCGGGCCGCGACCCGCGCTTGCTTCCCGCGCGGGAGGCGGGCAACTTGGCGCCATGAGGCCCCAGGTGTTGCTCATTTTTCTGACCCGCTTTGAAGAGAGCCTGCAGATGCTGAAAGGCATCGCCCACTACGAGCGCACCCACCAGCTCTGGACCGCCTTCCACGACGACCAGGCGCGCGTCGAGACCGAGCCCTACTGGTTGCGCAGCAAGCGATGGGACGGGGTCATCAGCCGGCACACCACGCCGGCGCTGGTCAAGGCCTGCGCCCAGCGGAAAATCCCCCTGGTCGATTTGAACGACCGGCCCATTTATCCCGGCGTGCCGAAAATCCGGCCCGACAATGTCAGCCTGGGGCATCTTGGCGCCGAACATTTTCTGGAGAAGGGTCACCAACATTTCGGTTTCAGCGGCTTCTCCAGTGAGAGCTGGTCGTGCGAACGGCGGGACGGCTTCGTCGAGGCCCTCCAACTGGCCGGGCGCAAGTGCGATTTGTTTGAAGTGAACTATCCGGGCGACCTGACGCCCAGCTGGGACACGGAGCAGATCGCCTCGCAGTGCGACTGGCTCAAGCGCCTGCCCAAGCCGGTGGCCATCATGGCGTGCAATGACATGCGGGCACAACAAATTCTCACGGCGGCCGATTTCAACGGGATGCTGGTCCCGGAGGAGGTGGCGGTCCTCGGAACGAACAACGACCCGATCCGGTGTGAGCTGGCCTATCCGCCGCTCTCGAGCGTGGCCCCCAATGCCTTTCAGTCGGGTTACCGCGGCGCGGAAGTGCTCGCCGAGATGCTGGCGGGGCGCAAGCCGTCGAACTATGATCAGCGGATTGAGCCGTTGGGGGTGGTGACCCGTCCGTCCACCGATGCCCTGGCGATTAACGACCGCAATGTGGCCGCGGCCCTGAATTACATCCGGGTGAATGCCTGCGCCGGCATCAAAGTGGAGGCGGTGAGCAAACACGCCTTTGCCTCCCGCAGCCAGTTGGAAAAGAAATTTCGCCAGTATCTGGGCCGCTCGCCGCAGGCGGAGATCCGGCGCGTGCAGGTCGCCAAGATCCGCCAGCTCCTGATCGAGACGGATTTTCCCCTGAAAAAAATCGCCGAGCTCACCGGGTTTGAGCACGTGGAATACATGTGCGTGCTTTTCAAACGGCTGACGGGGGATTCGCCGGGGATTTATCGGAAGCACAATCAGGCGAATTTCACTCAATTGGCCGGAGGCGGCCGCCCCGGGTTATAGCTTCCCCCGAGGGGGGAAGGGGTGGTTGGCTTCGGCAATAGTTCTCAATTGCTGTGCAAGTGAACTCATTCCCGTTCCCCCGGGAATCATCTATAAACAAACCGTTAGACCCCGAATCCCCGAAGGATTCACCTGACCCGATACTCCATCGGATCAGTTTTGCCCCCCGCGTTAGCCTAACCCAACTAAACATGAATCGATTGATCCCGCGAGTGGGCGCCTATGCGCTCGCCGCCACGTTCTGTCTTATTACCGTGGGGCGCCTCTCGGCGCAAACCACCGTGAAGCCTGCTGTCACCAAACCGGCGGACGAAGAAACCATCGAATTGTCACCGTTCGTGGTGACGGCGGACGAGAATGAAGGCTATTCGGCCAAGGACACGCTCGCCGGCACCCGCGTCCGCACCGAGCTGAAAGACGTCGCCTCGGCGATTTCAGTGGTGACGAAGCAATTCATGCAGGACACCGGAGCCAAGAACTCCGCTGACTTGCTCGTTTACACCACCAACACGGAAGTCGGTGGGGTCGGCGGCAATTTCTCCGGCAACGGCGGCGGCCTCCAGTTCAACGAGGACGGCAGCCTCTTGCGGCCGAACCAGAACACCCGCGTGCGCGGTCTGGACAGTGCCGACAATACCCGCGATTACTTCCTGACGGAAATTCCGTGGGACAGTTATATCGTGGATCGCGTCGACATGCAGCGCGGACCGAACTCCATCCTCTTCGGCGTCGGCAGTCCCGCCGGTATCATCAATACCTCGGTCAACACCGCCTCGTTCAAGAACAAGAATATCGTGGAAAACCGGATCGACAATTTCGGCTCGTTGCGGAATTCCATCGATTTCAACAAGGTGCTCATCCCGGGCGAACTCGCCCTCCGGGTCGCCGCGCTCGACGATCGGACCCTGTATCGTCAAACCCCGGCCTTTAACAACGACCGGCGTTATTTTGGCTCCTTCCGCTATACGCCCAAACTGTTCGGCGAGGGCACCCATACCTCCCTCAAGGCCAACTACGAGAGCGGCAAGATCAGCGCCAACCGCCCCCGCACTCTGCCTCCCGTGGATGCGATCAGCCCGTGGTTCTACACCGGCAAGGATGCCTATGGTAACGCGAACCTGAACCACTTCACCTATAATCAGGGTGTGGTTGCGCCCGGCAGCGCCCCGTTCAACACGGATAACGCGGCCAATCGGGCGGCCTATCCCGCCGCGGCCTTGAGAAACGGCGTCGTCGGCCGTCAATTCTGGGTCGATGTCGTGGGTTATTACGGCGACATCAACAACTCCACCCCGACCGCCTATCGCCAGCCGACGACTTCCGGCAGCAACGGCATCTCGAATCTCGGGGTCATTGATGGCGGGATCGGCGGCCTGCCAGGGGGTTCCCC
>JANMVS010000300.1:0-1691 GCA_031392885.1 Verrucomicrobiota bacterium | reverse complement strand
CTCCGCTCACCCGTCGTGAATTTGTCCGCAAAACCACCTTGGTCGCCGCGGCCACGCAACTGGCAACCAGTCTTCGCGCCACCGAGTCCGCGCCGGGCGCCGCCGCGGCCCCGATCGATCCCAACACGTTGCACTGGCTGGAGGGCGGGGTGCCGACCGTGATGCCCGGCACGTGCTGGGGCATGCCCTGGCCCCGCGGGCGCCATGGTCGGGAAACGTTGTTCGCGCTTCGGACAGGCAGCGGAGTTGCCGTTCCGGTGCAAACCCGTCCGCTGGCCACCTGGCCGGACGGTTCGTTGAAATGGACCGCCCACGCTATTCCCGCGGATGCCCCGGTGGCCGCCGACTATCGGATCGCGCCCGGTTCGCCGGCGACGACGCCCCGGCCGGTGACCGTGGTCGAGCACACGGACACCATCGAGGTCGACACCGGGGTGATCCGGGTCGTCTTGGGCCGCCAAGGAAATACGCTGATTCGCGCCATCACGCGCGACGGTCGGGAGATCGCGCGGGACGGCAGGCTAATCTGCCGGTGTGAGCATCGGGCTGATTCGGCGGTGGTCCGGATTGAAGAATTCACCGGGGAGATTACGAAAGTGACGGTCGAACAGGCGGGACCGGTACGCGCCGTCGTCAAGCTCGAGGGCCGCCACACCCCGGCAGGAGGCGCCTTGCCCGGCGCGGGGCAACCGGGCGGCAGGACCGGTTGGCTGCCGTTTGTCGTGCGTCTGTATTTTCATGCGGGTGGCGCGATGGTTCGGCTCATGCACACCATTATTTTCGATGGCGCCGCCCAGAAGGATTTTATTGCGGGGCTCGGCGTGACCTTTGCCGTGCCTCTGCGCGGGGCGCTGCACGACCGCCATGTGCGGTTCAGCGGGCAGGACGACGGGGTGTTCGCCGAAGCGGTGCGGGGGATCACCGGCTTGCGCCGCGATCCCGGCGCTGCAATCAGGGAAGCGCAGCTTGCCGGCCGCGCCACGCCTCCAATGGCGGAGTGGAACCAGCAGGTCGCGGACCGGGTTGACTACATCGCGGCCTATGCGGACTGGACGCTGGTGCAGCCGAATTGCGACGGTTTCACGATTCGCAAGCGCACGCGGGACGGATTCACCTGGCTGAATTCGGCGCAGGGCCAGCGGGCGGGCGGTCTCGGCTATGTTGGCACGCCGACGGGTGGCGTCGCCTTCGGACTGCGGAATTTCTGGCAGAGTTATCCCGCGCAGCTCGACATCCGCGGTGCCACCGGGGAGGCAGCCACCGTGACCGCCTGGATGTGGGCGCCGGAGGCGGGAGCCATGGACCTGCGGCCCTACCACGACGGACTCGGTCAGGACACTTTCGACAAGCAATACAATGGTGGCCTGGAAATCACCTACGAGGACTATGAGCCCGGCTTCAACTCGCCGGAGGGTGTCGCCCGCACCAGTGAACTGCATCTCTGGTGCGTGGCCGCCACGCCGGAGCGCATCCAACTGGCCGCGATGCAGCGGGTGCTGTCGGCCCCGCCGCAGCTCGTGAGTTCGCCGCACTACCTGCAGCAGTGCGGCGTGTTCGGTGAGCTCTGGAGTCCGGTGGACCGTTCGACCCCGGTCCGTGCCGTGGTGGAGGACCGGTTGGCGGCCCACTTTGATTTCTACCAGGGTCAACGCGAGCAGCACCGGTGGTATGGCTTCTGGAATTACGGCGAC
>JANMVS010000295.1:0-26181 GCA_031392885.1 Verrucomicrobiota bacterium | reverse complement strand
CGTCGGGGGTAAACCCCGACCTACAGCGTCGGCGGTCTGCTCTTGCCGTCAGCAACAGCAGATCATGCAACAGACCATTCCCGCGTCGCTTCGACGCCTCCTTTTCCTCACCGGCGCCGTGCCCGCCTTGACCGCGTTCGCGCAAACCACCGAACCGGTACCACTGCCCGTCTATGTCCTGACGGCCACCCGCACCCCGGCGGCGCTCACCACCGTCGGTACTTACATCGACAGCATCACCGCGGCCGAGCTGGCGCGGAGGCAGCTCACCAGCCTGCAGTCCGCCTTCGGTGGCATTCCCGGTGCGCCGGCGTTTTCGTCGGGTGCGGCGGGCGGGGTGACCTCGCTCTTCCTGCGCGGCGCCAATTCGAACCAGACCCTGTTTCTGGTTGATGGCATCCGCTTCAATGACCCGAACACCGATTACGCGGTCGCGCTCGGCGGCCTGTGCGTGTCGGGCTGCGACAGTCTGGAGGTGGCCCACGGCCCGCAAAGCACGCTCTACGGCGGCGAAGCGGTCGGCGGCGTGGTGTCGCTGCGTGCCCAGCGCGGCGCGGGCGCGGCCGCGGGGACGGTTTCGTTTGAAGCCGGGTCGTTTGGCACCGTGCAGGGCGCCGTCCACGCGCAGGGCGAAAACGGCGCGGCCGCCTATAATTTCTCGGCGGTGGGAGGCACCACGCAAAACGAACGGCCGAACAATGATTTCACCAGCGCCACTTACACGCTGCGCCTCGACCGGCAGGTGAGCAAGGCGACGGCGGTGGGGGCGACCCTGCGCGGATTCAACGGGACCTACGGTTCACCGGGTGCGGCGGTGGGCTACGGCGCCAACGATCCCGACAACCAAGATCGCGAGCGCAATCTGGTGGCGACGATCTTTGCCGAGTTTACGCCCACCCCGATGCTGACCAGCAAGGTTGTACTTGGCGGACAGGATCGGCGGTACGAGTCGACCAATCCCGGTCCGTTTGGCACCCAGGTCACGCTGGTCAAAAACCGCCGCGCCGTGCTCGACGGGCAGAGCACGCTGCAAGCGGGCGAACAGCATCGCGTGACAGGAGGGCTGACGGTCGAGCAGAACCACACGGTCAATACCGGCTTTGGCGACATCAACGAGCGGCAGCAGTTGATCGCCGTTTTCGTGCAGGACGAATGGACGCCAGCGGAACACGTCTACCTGACGGCCGGGCTGCGCAGCGACGACCACGACACCTTCGGCCGGTCCACCACCGGGCGGACGACGGCGGCGTGGCTGGCGAAAAATTCGCGGTGGAAACTCCGCGCGACCTACGGCACGGCGTTCCGCTCGCCGAGTTTTCTGGATCTTTACGGGCAGAGCTCCTTCTACGTGGGCAACCCCAACCTGCATCCGGAAAAGGCGCGCGGTTGGGATGCCGGCGTGGATTATTTCCTGGCGCACAATCGCGGCCTGCTGAGCGCGACGTGGTTCGACACGCGGTTCTCCAACCTCATCACGTTCGATTTCGGGGTCTTTCCGGGCACGGTGAAGAATGTAGGCCGCGCGCGCACCCGGGGGCTGGAACTCTCGGGCAGGTTCACCGGGCCCGAAGTCCTTGAGGCCCGGTTGGCCTACACTTACCTTGAGGCGGACGACCGCTCGAACGGCGCGCGCTTGCTGCGCCGGCCCCGGCACAGTGGCTCGCTCGATTTGTGGCATGACTTCGGGCGGGGTTTCAGCGCCGGTACCGGGCTCGTGTTCACGGCCCAGCGGGAGGACGTGGACGCGGCGACGTTCGCGACCATCCCCGCCGAAGACTACACCGTGGTGCGCCTCTACGGTGCCTGGCAACTGAACCCGCAGGTGACGCTCAAGGTCCGCCTCGAGAATCTTCTCAATGAGAAATACGAGGAAGTGAACGGTTATCCGCAGCTCGGGCGCGGAGTGTTCGCCCGCGTGGAAGTAAAATTCTGAATTTGACCGAGGGCCTGCCTCCAGCCGAAAAAATCACCCGGGGGGTGGTGGCGTTCCAGCCCAGCCGCGCGCACTCGATGCTTGCGGCTTTTTCTTGGGGGGGAAGACTGCCGCGTATGCCGCTGCCTCAACTTAGGATTGCGACCTTGCTGCTGGCGGGTCTGGTTGGACTGAGCCGCAATGGTCTGGCGGCGGACTATCCTTTCCAGCCCGTGCCGTTCACGGCCGTGCGCCTAACCGGTGGGTTCTGGCAGGCGCGGCAGGAAATCAACCGCACGGTCACCGTACCGTTCGCCCTGCAGCAGTGCGAGGATACCGGGCGGCTCAAAAACTTTGATCTTGCGGCCGAGACCATGCGCCGGCGGGCAGCGGGCGAGCCGACGTTTCAGAACACCCCGCCGACGCAGTTTCCCTTCGACGACTCCGATGTCTACAAGGCCATCGAGGGCGCGTCCTATGTGCTGAGCATGCAGGGCGACATCGGGCTGGAGCGGAAGCTCGCGGGCATCATTGCGCGCATCGCGGCCGCGCAGGAACCCGACGGCTATCTCTATACCTGGCGGACGATGCATCCCGACTCGCCGGCGCACCCATGGATCGACCAGCAGCGCTGGCTGAAGGACCCGGAACTTAGCCACGAACTCTATAATATCGGACATCTTTACGAAGCGGGCGTCGCGCACTTTCAGGCCACAGGCAAGCGCATCCTGCTCGACGTGTGTCTGCGGAACGCCGATCTCGTATGGCGCGATTTCGGCGACGGCAAGCGGCGCATCGCGCCGGGGCACCAAGTGATCGAGATGGGCCTCGTAAAGCTCTACCGCGTGACGGGTGACCGGCGTTATTTGGATCTGGCCAAAATCTTCCTCGAGGCGCGCGGGCCGGGGGGGTCGAGTTACAACCAGCGCCACCGGTTCGTGGTCGATCAGACCACGGCGGTCGGTCATGCGGTCCGCGCCAATTACCTGTACGCCGGCATGGCCGACGTGGCGGCACTCACCGGTGACCAGCGTTATGTCGCCGCGATCACGAAAATTTGGGAGGATGTCGTCCGGAAAAAAATGTCCGTGACCGGCAGCGTGGGCGCGCGCGCGAAAGGCGAGGCGTATGGCGATGATTACGAACTGCCGCTCGACGGTTACAACGAGACGTGCGCGGCGATTGCGTTCATGATGTGGAACCAGCGGATGTTTTTCCTCTCCGGCGACGCCAAATATGTCGATGTGCTTGAGCGCACGGCATTCAACGGCGCGCTCAGCGGGGTTTCACTCTCGGGGGACCGGTTTTTCTATACGAATCCGCTGGCCTACGACGGGCGGAAGAAAAATAACAGCGGCCATGCCGGCCGCGCGCCCTGGTTCGGCTGCGCCTGCTGCCCGCCGAACCTGATGCGCACGCTCGCGGCGCTGACCGGCTATTTCTACGCGGTGCGCGCGGATGCCTTGTATGTGAATTTTTACGCGCAGAGCGAAGGCGCGGCGAAGGTCGCCGGCACGACGGTGCAGCTGACCCAGAGCACGGACTATCCGTGGACGGGGCGGGTCAAGCTGACGGTGTCGCCGGAAACGCCCGCAACCTTCACAGTGCACGTACGGATTCCCGGCTGGGTGGAGGGCCGGCCCGTGCCATCCGATCTCTATGCCTATGTGGCGGGGGAAACGGCGAAGTGGCAGGTGCGGGTGGCGGGCGCCGCCTGGTCGGCGCAGCCCGAGCTGGGTTATCTGGCCATCCGGCGCGAATGGCAACGTGGTGATTTGATCGAGATTGATTTTCCCATGCCGGTGCGGACGGTGCAGGGGAATGAGAAAATCGCGGCGACGCGAGGACGGGTCGCCTTCGAACGCGGCCCGGTGGTTTACTGCGTCGAGGAAAATGACGGCGCGGCGCCGTTGTCCGGCCTGGTGGTGCCGGCGGCGGCCAGCCTAGCGAGCGCGAACCGGCCGGATTGGTTCGGCGGCGTAACCGTGCTGACGATGGCGGGCGCGGCGGCTGCGCCGGTGACTGCGATTCCCTATTTCGCCTGGAACAACCGCGGGCTTGCTCCGATGGCCGTGTGGTTGCCGCGGGCGGCGCCCTAGCCCGCATATTTCACCCTCGGCCCGAGATTTTGGCGGTGCGCGACGACTCTCAGCCCGCGGGGGTCCGGGACTTGGTCGGTCATGCGGGCTGAAACAACCCCGACTAGTCGGGGTTGGCTTAGCCCGGATATCCCGAGCAGCCGCGAATGCGGAAAAAGATTTGGCCCCGGGTGTGGTTTCGGTTGCGAGCAGAGGGTGAAATATCCGGGCCAGCCACTCCGCGCTTGCGGCTTTTATCCGGGCCCGGAAACTCGGGCACCCTCATGAAATATTCCACCGGCCGGGTTGTTTGCTTTCTCCTCCTGGGCAGTGCGGTTTCCGGCGCCGCTGATCTGCGCCACGGCCAGCCAACCCAGGCGCGCCGCGCCGCAACGCTTTACGTGCCGGAACTCGGCCCACTGGCGAAACCAGCGTCGAGTGAGCTGCGCGAGCTGGTGGAGCGGTTTAAGGCGGACAAGGCCTCGCTCCTGCAGTTCTACTCGGTGCCGGGCTCGACGCTGCAGTTGCGCCGGCTGAAGGAGTTTTACTCGGCCTGGCAGACAAAGCTGGCCGCACTGCCCTACGAAGCACTCGGGGCGGAGGGCCGGCTCGATTGGCACCTGCTGCGGTTGCAGCTGCGCTACGACCTCGGGCTCGTCGCGCGCGGCGAGCAGCGCAACGTCGAGATGGCCCCGTTCATGGGTTTCGCCGACGACGTGGCGCAGTTGCAGGAGACGCGTCGCGAGTTTGACCAGGTAAACTCCGAGCAATCCGCGGCGACGCTCGCCAAGATCCGCGCGGATATCGAGACGGCACGGAAGTCGCTCGAGGGCGACGCCCCCAAGCCGGGCAAGATCATCGCCTACCGCGCGGCCAGCCGGCTCGGCGAACTGGGCAAGACGCTGAAGAACTGGTTCGAGTTCTACGACACCTTCGACCCGCAGTTCGGCTGGTGGAACCGGGAGCCCTACAAGAAGGCGGCGGCGGCGCTGGACGACTACGCCAAATTTCTCCGCGAGAAAATCGTCGGGGCCAAGACCGGGGAGGACGAGCCCATCATCGGCGACCCCATCGGCGCCGAGGGGCTGAAGCTCGACCTGGAGCACGACATGATGCCCTACAACCCCGATGAGCTGATCGCCGTGGCGGAGAAGGAGTTTGCCTGGTGCGAGGCTGAGTGGAAGAAAGTCGCGCATGACATGGGGCTCGGCGACGACTGGAAGGCCGCGCTGGAAAAAGTGAAGCATGACTCCGTGGCCCCCGGCGATCAGCCGGCACTGATTGCGAGCATGGCCTACGAGGCGACGAACTTCATTACCCAGCGCAATCTGGTCACCGTCCCGCCGCTGTCGATCGACGACTGGACCATGACGATGATGTCGCCGGAGCGGCAGAAAACGAATCCGTTCTTCCTCGGCGGGGACCGGATCATCGTATCCTTTCCGACCGACACGATGGACCAGGGCGAGAAACGGGACAGCCTGCGGGCGAATAACACGCACTTCTGCCACGCCACCGTGTTCCATGAGCTGATCCCGGGCCACCATCTCCAAGGTTGGTATGCCGACCGGTTCAATCCGCACCGTGACCTCTATTACACGCCGTTTTACGTCGAGGGTTGGGCGCTCTGGTGGGAATTCCACCTGTGGGACCTGGGCTTCCACCAGACGCCCGAGGACCGGGCCGGAGCCCTCTTCTGGCGCACGCATCGGTGCGCGCGCATCATTTTTTCGCTCAATTTCCACCTTGGCAAATGGACGCCGCAGCAATGTATCGACTTCCTCGTCGAGAAGGTCGGCCATGACCGCCATACGGCCACCGGCGAAGTACGCCGTTCGTTCAACGGCGACTACTCGCCGCTGTATCAGGTCGGCTACATGATGGGCGCCATCCAGCTCCGGGCGCTCTACGCCGACCTCGTGCAGACGGGCAAAATGAAGGAGCGGGATTTTCACGACAGTATCCTGCAAGGCGGCATCATGCCGATCGAGATGGTACGGGCGCACGTCACCGGCACCAAACTGCCGAGGGATTACCAGTCTTCGTGGAAATTTGCCGGCGAGAAGCCGTGAGCCGGCAATGCCAGTTTGTAATATAATACGTTACAAACCGGCGGGAGTGCGCTGGCGGTTTAATTCCGTCAGGCGTGCCAGCACATCGTCGTCGGTGAGGGCGGCGGGCCAGCCATAGACGGTCGCGGCGGCGGCATTGAGCTGGGCAGTCTCACCACTGCGGGTGGCGCGAGCGAGGGACAGGCGGAGTTCCGGGTTGGCGTGGGGATTGAGCCACCATGCGCCGGAGGGATCGTTCAGCCGTGAACGGAGCTGCTGGCAAGGTTTCAGATAGAGTGCGGCTTCCGGCGCGGAGAAGTGAGACGGGAAATCGATCTGTTGGTGTCCACGAGGGCGGTCGGCCTTGCATCCGATGAAATGGCGCAGCACATCGCGGTTCGGGCGGCCAGTGGGATTGCGGGCGGCCTCGATATCCTGTGCCCGAGCGGTTGTGACCACGGCGGGCGACCACGGCTTCTCGCCGACAAAGACGTGCGCAGCATTCTCCGCTAATGGTCGGGGCCCGGCGGGAGTCATCAGGTTAAACCCATTGCCTAAACCGCCGCCGGCGCCAAGCTGCTTCGCACACTCCCATGCGTTGCCGAATTGTTTCCGCGTTGTTGCTCTGCCTCGTTCCCCTGTCCGGTCCGGCCCAGCCGTTGGGCGAAAAAATCCGCCAGCATCGCCGGGCGCACGAGCAGGAGCTGATGGCCGAGTATCGCGAATTGGTCAGCCTGCCGAATGTCGGCGCCGACCAGCCCGCGATCCGGCGCAACGCCGAGTTCATTGGCGCCATGATGCAGCGGCGCGGCATTCCGGCCGAGCTGCTGGAGGGCAAGACCGGCGCGACCAACCCCGCGGTTTTCGGCGAGATCAAGGTGCCCGGGGCGACGCGCACGATCGTGTTTTATGCGCATTACGACGGCCAGCCGGTCAACCCGCACGAGTGGGCCGAGGGCCTTGATCCCTGGCGGCCGGTCTTTCTTACGGCGCCGGTGGCCCGCGGCGGAAGGGTCATCGACTCCTGGAAACCAGGCGACGCCATCAACCCCGAGTGGCGCCTCAACGGGCGCGCCAGTTCGGACGACAAGGCCGGCGTGTTCTCGATTCTCAACGCCTATGCGGCGCTCGTGCAGAGCGGGGCCCGGCCCACGGCGAACGTGAAGTTCTTTTTCGATGGCGAGGAGGAGATGGGTTCGCCCCACCTCGGCGAGCTGCTGGAACTCCACCGCGCCAAGCTGCAGAGCGACCTCTGGATCATCTGCGACGGGCCGCGCCCCGTGTCCGGCGGCAAGTCGGTGGTCTTCGGCGTGCGCGGCGATGTGAACATGGGCCTGACCGTCTACGGGGCGAAGCGTCCGTTGCACAGCGGCAACTACGGCAACTGGGCGCCGAATCCCGCCCTGCGGCTCGTCACGCTGCTCGCGAGCATGAAGGACGACAACGGGCGCGTGCTCATCAAGGGGTTTTACGACGACTATGTGACTTTCTCCGAGAGCGAGCGCATCGCCCTCCAGGGGGCTGCGGCCACCGACGCCTTTCTCCTCACGGATCTCGGCCTGAAAGAGCCGGAGGTGCCGGGGCGGTCGCTGATCGAGGGATTCGAGCTGCCCGGGCTCAACATCAACGGACTCGCCAGCGCCAACACCGGCCGCACGGCCACGAACGTGATCCCCGCGGTGGCGCGGGCTACGCTCGACCTGCGCCTCGTGCTCGGTACCGACTGGCGGCGCCAGGTGGAACGGGTGACGGAGCACATGAAGGCGCAGGGCTGGCAGGTGATCGACCATGAGCCGACCGACGAGGAGCGCGCCCACTCAAGCAAGCTGGTCAAAGTCGAGGTGGGCCCGGGCTACAATGCGCAGCGCACGATGATAAATCTGCCTATCGCGTTGGCGGTGGTGGCGGCCGTGCAGTCGACGACGGGCGAACCCGTCATGAAACTGCCCACCCTCGGCGGCAGCCTGCCGCTGATTGTCATCGAGGAAATGCTGGGCGCCAAGGTCATCACCGTTCCCGTGGCGAACTATGACAACAACCAACATGCGGAAAACGAGAACATGCTCGTGCGCTACCTCTGGGACGGGATGGAAACTTTCGCGGCCCTCATGACCATGCCCTGAGGCGGGACGACCCGTTCAATCGTTGAACGTAATGCGCGGGTTGTTCTCGAGGAAGGCGGCGATGGCTCCGGCGAAGATCGCGCCGAATTCGGCGCGCTTTTTCTCGCCGACGCCCGTGATGCCGGCCAGCGCCTCGATCCGGGTGGGATAATCCCGGGCCATCTGCCGCAGGGTGGCGTCACCCAGGACGACATAGGCGGGGACCTTGCGCTCGTCGGCCAGCTGCTTGCGGAGCGCCCGCAGACGCTCGAAGAGAATCTCATCGCAGGCAATATCCCCCTCGCGGCGGGCGACGCGGCGGGCCTTGGGCAGGTCCATGGGCTTCGTGAGCATGATGGGGGCACGCGAGCGCAGCACCGCCCGGCCTTCGGGCGTGAGTTCCAGCGTGGCGAATTCCCCTTCGGCCACGGCGAGGTAGCCCAGTCGCATCAACTCCCGACCGATGCCTGCCCACTGCGGACGGGGCAACTCCCGGCCGATGCCGTAGGTCGAGAGCCGGTCATGGCCCCAGCGGCGGATCTTGTCGGTGTCGGCCCCGGTGAGGACCTCGGTCAGATGGTTCATGCCGACGCTGAACCTGCTGTTCTGCGCGACGCGGTAGACACAAGAGAGGAATTTTTGCGCGGCGACGGTGCCGTCGTAGGTTTCGCGCGGTTCCAGGCAGTTGTCGCAGGCCCCGCAGTTATCGAGGGGGAATTTTTCGCCGAAGTAGTCGAGCAGCTCTGCGCGGCGGCAGCCCGCGCCCTCGGCGTAGTGCACAATCTGGCGCAACTGGGCGCGGGCGACAGACTGCTCGTGCTCGTTGGTGATTTCATCGAGGAAGTGCGTCTGCTTGGCGATGTCCCCGGCGCTGAAGAGCAGGAGGCAGTCGCCCGGCAGGCCGTCCCGGCCTGCGCGGCCGGTTTCCTGATAGTAGCCCTCGATGTTCTTGGGCAGGTCGTGATGGATGATCCAGCGGACGTTGGGTTTGTTGATGCCCATGCCGAAGGCGATGGTCGCGCAGATGATGCGGGTTTCGTCGCGGAGGAAGAGTTCCTGGTTGCGGTGGCGCTCGGCGGCGTCGAGGCCGGCATGGTAGGGGCGGGCGAGGAAACCGCGGCCCGCGAGGGATTCGGCCACGCGTTCGGCGGTGGCGCGGCTGGCGCAGTAGATGATGCCGCTCTCCGTTTCGCGCTGGCGCACGAAATTGATGATCTGCTTCGCGGGTTGGTCCTTGGGGATGACGCGGTAGGAGAGGTTGGGGCGGTTGAAGCTGGCGACGAAGGTGGCGGGGTCGCGCAGCCGGAGGTGCTTGATGATGTCGGCCCGGACGCGGTCGGTCGCCGTGGCGGTCAGCGCCATGACGGGCACCCCGGGCAATAGTTCGCGCAGCTTGGCGAGCTGGCGGTATTCCGGACGGAAATCATGGCCCCATTCGGAAATGCAATGCGCCTCGTCGATGGCGAGGGCGGTGACGTTCCACGCCTTTAGGTTCTCCTGCCAGTTGTCGAGCATCAGGCGTTCGGGGGCGACGTAAAGCAACCGCCATTCCCCGCGGTGCAGGCCGCGCAGCCGGGAGCGCGCCTCGTCGGCGTCGAGGGTGGAATTCAGATAGGTGGCGGCGACGCCGGCGGCCTGCAGTTGGTCCACTTGGTCCTTCATCAAGGCGATGAGCGGCGAGACCACGACGGTGAGGCCGGGGCGCAGCAGCGCGGGGAGTTGGAAGCAGAGCGATTTGCCGCCGCCGGTGGGGAGGAGGGCGAAGACGTCCTGATCGGCCAGGGCGGACTCGATGATCTCGCGCTGCAATGGGCGGAAGGCGCCGTAGCCGAAGGTCGTTTTGAGGGTGAGCAGGAGGTCGTCCACAGGCAGCGGAGTGTGGATGGGGGCGCCAAGCGCCGCGGGCAAGCTCGCAGGCTACGTAAAGAGCATTACTTGAGGCCCAGCAAGCCAGCGAGCTCGCGCATGGCCGGCGCCAGCCGGTGGCCGCGGCGGACGGAGCGGGAGACGAGGCGCAGTTTGCGCGCTGGCCGGTCGGCTTTGGGGTCGACGTGGCCGACCAGTTCGGTGCCGGCCAGTACGGGCAGGGCGTAGTAGCCGCGCTGGCGTTTCGCTGCCGGGGTATAGACTTCCCAGGTGTACTTGAAATTCCAAAGGGCCGAGGTGATCCGGCGGTCGTAGATGAGAGGATCGAGCGGGGCGAGGAGTTGCAGGGTGGCGGGAGATTCCGCGCCGGGGTCGGAATGACAGCTTTCCAAAATCGGGAGGTCGGTGCGGAGGAGGTAGAGTGGGGCGGTTTTCACGCCGGCGAGGGCGACGGGTTGGACGAGATCGGCGATGAGGTTGTGCTCGCCGCGCTTCAGGGTGGCGAGGCGGCGCTGGCGCAGACGAAGCAGGGCGGTCCAGCGGGCGATCTCGGCGTCAGATTTTGGCGAAACGTGGCGCAACGCAGCGGGCAGGACGCGCTCGGGCAAATCGTAGACGCGGCGGAAATTCCGGCGGGCGGAGATGAGCACGCGGCCGTGGACGAAGAGGACTTCGAGGAGATTCTTGACGAGGCGGCCGGGTGAACCCCAGCCGGTGACGGAGCGGCCCTCGTGTTCGATGTCATCGGACGTGAGGGGGCCGCGCGCGGCGATCTCGGCGAGGATGTGCTGCGCGAGAGTTTCGTGCTTGGGGCTGAGCGCGCGGCGATAGGCAGCGCTGGGGCGGAGGCGGCGGCCGTTAATCAGCGGGGCAAGATAGGGCCACGCCGCGGCCGGGAAGGCCACGAGGATGCCGGCGTGCGGGAAGTAGTGCTCGAACCCGGGGCGCGTCGGCGAGTGGATGTGCGCGTGCAAGTCGCCTTCGCGGTAGCCGGCGACGCGGTTCCGCAGGATGAGATCGTGCATGCGTCCGCAGACATTGAGCGGATCGATCTGGATGTAGCCGTGGTGGGCCAGCGCCGTGGCGACGTCGGGCACCGGAGTGTCGAGCAGCAGCGCCCGGCGCATGAAGCGGCGGGCGGTGGCAGGGGTGACGTGGAGTGGAGTCATGCTCGGCGGGGCAGGAACTCTCGATTGAAGCTTACCCAGGGAAGTGATGGCCGGGCGGCTCGTCGGGGACGACTCGCCCATTTAGCGCAGTGGCACTTCTATTGGTAAGCCGCAAGCCTAGCCCGGATATTTCATACTTTGCTCTCCAGCGAAGCCCCAGAGTGTTCAGAGATTCGTCCGGCCGTGGTCGGCGCCATGGCATCCGGGCTGATGACAAAACCGCCAGGAGGTTTTGTTTTTAGCCCGCATTTCCTGCACGCTTTCGATGACACGCGGTCCATCCGTAGCTGGACGAACATAAAAGTAGCTGGGAGTGTGAAAGATGCGGGCTAGGGGCAGGGAGCGGACACGCGCAAGTCCGAGGGAAAGATCCGCCTGCGCCCAGCCAGCGGAGGACGGGTTTCTCAATGCGAAAAAAGAAAGGCCGCGCGAGATGCGCGGCCTTGAGGGACAAGGAAGGCAGTCCGCCTATTTCTTGGGCGCGGCCGCGTCGATTTCCTGCAAGCGCTTCTCCAGCATATTCATTTCACTGACGAGGCGTTCCTCGACCTTCTTGCGGTCGGAACTGGTGACGATGCTCATGCTGACGGCGTCCTTTACGACGTTGGCCGGCAGGGAGAGCAGGCGGGTGATGAGGCCCTGGTCCTTGAAGCTGCTCAGGTAGAGTGCGGTGAGCTCATGCGAAAGCTTCATCGAGTCATGGGCGACAGTTTGCGAGGTCAGCAGTTGCGTGTTGAGCGCCTGGTTGCGGGACATTTCAGAGGTGAGCACACCGCTGACCTGGTCACTGATCCGCTGACCATAGGCGGTGATGGCTTCCCGGGTGAGATTCTGATCCTTGGACATCTCGGAGAGGATGGGGGAGATTTTCTCGGCCATGCGGGTGGAAACCTTGTCCACCTGCTCATTCTGAAGTTTCTCCGCTTCCTCCGGGGTCTTCGGGAGGGGACTGTTGGGTTGGATTTTGTGGGCGATGGCCTCGGCGAGTTGGTTGACTTTCTCGGCGTTGATCTTGGCGAATTCCTCATCCGTCATGAGGGCGTCGGCGGCGCGCTTGGCGATGGCGTCCTTGAGGAGCTGGTTGACGGATTCGATGTGCCGGCGGGTCTCCTCGGCGGAAGCCTTCATCTCGGCGTTGGTCTGTTCGCGCCAGGCGGCGATTTCAGTCTGCTGCTTGGCAGCCAGTTCAGTGACGGTTTTCTGGTAGAGCCAGAAAGCCGCGCCAATAATCATTGCCGCGGTGAGGATGACCGCCGGAAGCTGTTCTTTGAATTTTTGCCACATAGAAGGAGTCGGGTTGAATGCGTATCGACATCCCTAGCAGGGGAATGTTCAAAAGCAATGCCGCCCTTGCAGCAAAAAACATCCGCCATGAGCCTGAACCGTTACGAACAGACTGTTTTTGATTATCTGGAGGGGCAGCTCGACGAGCGCCGCCATTGGCAGGCGAAGATCACCGAGGCGGCCCGGCACCCGGCGGCGCCGGGGGAACTTGCTCGCTCGCTCGAGCGGGAGCTGTGGGACTATTTTGTGGAGCGCAGCCCGCATGTGCCGCACTTGCGCGATCTCAACTCAGGCGGGGTGCGCCGTGTGAGCTTTTTGAACCTGGCCGAACATCTTCTCCGCCGGTGGGGCCCGCCGCTCAAACCAAGGAAATCAGCGGCGGAATCGCGTTGATCGCATTCTGCCGCGCGAAATCTTCACAATTTTGCAATTACTGTATTTACAAAGCGAACAAGTGGATGCATGGGTTGTTCACAAGTTATCCACTCGATGGTAAACACTACAAGTGCGGTTTACAATCCACCGCAGCATCAGGTTGAAGTAAGGGCTAAAACCTACGTTCTAGATACGAACGTATTGCTGCACGACCCACAATCGATCTACAAATTCGAAGACAACAACCTCGCGATTCCGGTCGAGGTTCTTGAGGAGCTCGATGCGATCAAGGGCGAGCAGTCCACGGAGCGGGGCCGCAATGCCCGCCGCGTGCACCGCATTCTGCAGGAGCTCCTGCCGGATTCGCGCTCCATGCACGAGGGCGTGAAACTGCCGAACGGCGGTACGCTGTCCGTCGTCATCAACCGTTATCTGGTGGAAAACAACTGGTCGTCGCCGGCGATGCAACGCCTGCGCGCCGTGCTCTCCGACTTTACCAAGAAGGACAATCGCATCATCGCCAGTGCACTGTTCGTCCAGGAGACCCACCAACCGCCCACGATTCTCGTCACGAAGGACGTCAACGTGCAGCTCAAGGCCCGGGCGGTCGGATTGGAGGCCGAGGATTACCTGAATGACAAGGTGCCCAAGGCGGATTCGGACGAGGGCGACTACCAGACCGTGCCGCTCGATATGTATGAGATGCAGCGTTTCTGCTCCGAGGGGGAGCTGGAGCTGGCGGCTGAGGCGGGGGCCAAACTTTACCTGAACGAGTATGTGCTGCTCATGACGCCCGAAGGCAAGACGATGCCCGGCCGTTATTATGGAAACAACCTCGTGCGCCGCCTGCACCTCCCCGATTTCGTGAAAGCCCCCGGCGGGATTCCGATCCGTCCCCGCAATCTTGAGCAGCAGTTCTTTGTGGACGCGTTGATGGATGACTCCATCTCGCTCGTCACCTGTTTCGGCAAGGCCGGCACGGGCAAGACGCTGCTCTCCACCGCCTGCGCCCTGTTCCAGATCACCGACGATAAATCGCGCTACGATGGCCTCTCCATCTCCCGCCCGGTGATCGCTCTCGGCAAGGACATCGGCTTTCTCCCCGGCACGCTGGAGGAGAAAATGAAACCCTGGTTGCAACCCTACCACGACGCGCTGGAGGTGCTCATCCCCTCCAAACCGGCGAAAGAGCCCCAGTTCGCCCTCAAGAAGGCCGGCAAGAAAAAGAAGAAGAAGCACAATGACGTCATCTCGATGATGTCCCAGCCGCAACCCTCGCATGGGGGCGGGGCGGGCGGTCACCACGGGCCTCCGCCGGTCAAGCCTTACGAGCGCCTGATCAGCAGCGGGGTCGTGGAAATCGAGGCCCTCTGTTTCATTCGCGGCCGCTCGATCGCCCGCCGCTTCTTCATCCTCGACGAGGCCCAACAGTTGACCCCGCACGAGGTGAAGACGGTCATCACCCGCATTTCCGAAAGTTCCAAGCTGGTGCTCATCGGCGACCCGGCGCAGATCGACAATCCTTATGTCGACTCGCGCAGCAACGGGCTCGTCTACTGTCACAACCGGATGAAGGGCCTCGCGCTCGCGGCGCACGTTAAACTTTCCAAGGGTGAGCGGTCCAAACTGGCCGAGCTCGCCGCGGACCTGCTTTAATCGGAAGAGCATCCGCCCACCAGTCCACGCCTGCGGTTACCGGGGGATGCGGCCAGGAGTGGGCGGCGGGGTGGTCAACCAGGCCCGCAACCGGGGCGCTTCAATTCAGCTTGCGGGCAGCGCCTGCTTTCCGAAACACTGCCCCTTGTGAAAATTGCGCTGGCAGATGGCAAGAGTGGCCCCGATCCGGTCGGAAACGACGAACTGTACGAGGCGCAGACTGAAATTGGGCACCTGAAGGACACGATCAGCGCCCTGCGCACGCAGTTGGAGGAGGTGCAGGCCGGCCGCGCGGAGGCGGTCCAGGCGGCGGTCGCCGCGGCCCAGGATGAAATCCGCCAACTGCATGCCACCATCCAGATCTTGCGCGACGAATTGCAGGGGTTGGAAATGGCCAAAGGCGAGGCGGTGCAAGCGGCCGTGGCGGCGGGGCACGACGAAGCGCGGCAGTTGCATGCCGCGGTGGCGGCGCTGCGGACCGAACTGGAGATCGAACGATTCCGCCACGCCGATGCGTTGGACCAGCAGCGGCGGACGGCCGACGACGAACTGCGTCAACTCCGGCAGGCCCTTGCCGCCTTGCGCACCCAATGGGAGGGTCAGCATGAGCGTTGAAGGGAAGATTGACTTGCCCGTCCGCGCGCGCGCCCGCGGGCCCCGGGAAACCCTGGCTGTGCTGCGCGCCCGACTGCGGCGCAGCGAAATGCTGCTCAAGCTGTCGCAGCGGGTGGCCACCATCGAGAGTCTCGATGACCTGCTGATCACCCTGGTCGAGCTGGTGGCCAGCGAAACCAACGCCGAACACGGCACGCTGTTCCTGAACGACCCGGCCACCAACGAACTCTACTCCCGCATCGCGTCGGGCACCTTCAACCGGGAGATTCGCCTGCTCAACAACTCCGGCATCGCCGGGGAGGTCTTCCAAACGGGCCGCGGCCTCATCGTGCACGACGCCTATGCCGACGAGCGCTTTAACCGCGAGGTCGACCTGAAGACCGGCTTCAAAACCACTTCCATCCTGAGCGCGGCGATCAAGACCGCGCGGGGCGAGATCATCGGGGTGGTGCAAACGCTCAACAAACGCGAGGGCCGTTTTGATCAGGCGGACCTGGAACTGCTCGAGGCCATGGCGACACAGGCCTCGGTCGCCCTGCAGAGCACGCAGTTCATTGAGCGGATGAAGAAGACCCGGCAGCAGGAGATGGAGTTCCTCGACGTGGTGGCGGACATCACCAGCTCCATCGAGCTTTCCGTGCTCCTGCGACGGGTGATGAGCGAGGCCACGCGCATGCTCAAGGCCGACCGCTCGACGCTTTTCCTGCACAACGATAAGACCGCCGAACTCTGGTCGGAAGTGGGGGAGGGACTGAGCACCGTGCCAATCCGGCTGCCGAGCCACGCGGGCATCGCCGGCGCCGTTTTCCAATCGGGCAAGACGATCAACATTCCCCACGCCTACGCCGATCTGCGGTTCAATCCGGCGTTTGACAAGAAAACCGGTTACTTCACCCGTTCCATCCTCTGCGTGCCGGTGGTGAACAAGCTCGGCAAGGTCATCGGGGTCACGCAGGCGCTGAACAAACGCGGCGGCCCCTTCACCCCGGAAGATGAGGCCCGGCTCAAGGCCTTCACCGCGCAGGTCTCCATCGCCCTCGAGAACGCCAAGCTGTTCGACGACGTGCAGAACATGAAGAATTACAACCAGTCCGTGCTGGAGAGCATGTCGAGCGGCGTCATCACGCTGGACGAGGACGGCCGCATTCACACCTGCAACGCCGCCGGCTACCGCATCCTGCGGGCCCGCGAGCAGGATGTGCTCGGCCGCCCCGCCGGCGAGTTTTTCACCGGGCCCAATGAGTGGGTGAACGAACGCATCGCCAAGGTCGCGGAAACCAACGCCAGCGATGTGCTGATGGACGCCACGATGGAGTTCCGGACCGAAAAACGGAATGTCAACCTCACCATCCAGCCCCTGCTGAGCCTGAAGGGCAAACGGCTGGGCTCGATGCTGCTGATCGAGGATATCAGCAACGAGAAGCGCATGAAGTCCACCATGGCGCGCTACATGGACCCGGGCCTCGCCGACAAACTGCTCGCGGGCGGGGACGACATTCTGGGCGGCCAAAGTGTGGAGGCGACGATGCTGTTCTCCGACATCCGCGCGTTCACCACCCTGACCGAAGAATTGGGGGCACAGGGCACGGTCGCCCTGCTCAACGAATATTTTACCCTCATGGTGAACTGCATCGCGGCGGAAGGGGGCATGCTCGATAAGTTCATCGGCGACGCCATCATGGCGGAGTTCGGCATTCCGGTGGCGCATGGCGACGATGCGGATCGCGCCGTGCGCGCGGCCATCGCCATGATCACCGAGTTGCGGACGCTCAACCAGCAGCGCCAGGGGCGCGGCCAGAAACCCGTGCTGATGGGGATCGGCCTGAACACCGACACGGTCGTGTCCGGCAACATCGGCTCGCCGAAACGGATGGATTACACCGTCATCGGCGACGGGGTGAATCTGGCCTCCCGCCTCGAGAGCGCCTGCAAGGAATACTCCGCGCAAATTCTGATCAGCGAATTCACCGTCCGCAAACTCAAGGGCACTTACCGCACCCGCGAAATCGACCTGGTGCTGGTCAAGGGCAAGACGACGCCGGTCGGCGTGTATGAGGTGCTCGATTACCACACGGACGAGTCCTTCCCGCATCTGTCCGAGGTGCTGAACCAGTTCCGCGGCGGCCTGAAATATTACCGCGGCGGCGAGTTTGCCCGGGCCAGCAATTCCTTCCAGGAGGCCCTGGCACTGCATCCGGGCGACAAACTCAGCGCCACTTACATCGAGCGCTGCGCCTTCCTCCTCGCGCACCCGCCCGCCGGCACGTGGGACGGCGTCTGGGTGATGAAGTCGAAGTAGGGCCGCTTTCGGGGCTCGGTGGCGAGGAGCCGGGAGCCGGTCCACGCTTGACGCTCCGCCAAGGATGTAAGATGAGGTAAGCCATGCAAACAATCCTCTCCAGCAAGGGGCAGCTGGTGCTGCCCGCCGCCGCCCGGCGCAAGTTGCGCCTGAACCAGGGTGAACGACTGTCGGTCGAGTTACGCGAGGGGGGGATTTTCCTGCGCCCGGTCGCCCAGGCCCGCGCCTATCGGCAAGGTCGGCACTCGGCTTCCGGTCTTCCGGTCATGATTGCGACGGTCCGCCCGGTCCGCAAGGTCTTGGCGGCGGAGATCGCCCGGCTCAACGCTGAGCTGCTGTGAGCAAGCCCTGCCTGCTCGATGTCAACACCCTGGTCGGGCTGCTGTGGAATGTGCATAGTCTGCACGGCCGGGCTCATGCTTGGTTCGCCAAAGAGTCACCGATGGTTTTGGGGTGTGCTTTGACGGAGTTGAGTTTCATCCGCGTGTCGCTGGCGGACAAAACCGTCGCGGCTGGTTTTGCCGACGCCGAGCTGGCGCTGGCCCGGTTCACCGCGAGCCTCGGGCGGCGCTATCGTTTCATCGAGAAGCTGCCCCCCGCCTCCGTGCTGCGGGCGCAAGGCATCCGAGCGCACAAGGAGGTCAGCGATCACTACCTGTGTGAACTGGCCGTGGCCAACGGCGCGCGGCTCGCCACGCTTGATGCCGGGATCAAGCACCCGGCCGCCTGGCTGATTGCCTGAAGCTGACGATGCCCACCGGGTCCGAGGAGCAGACAAGGGTCAGGCGGCGGAAATGGATGCCGGCTGATCCGGGATAGACCGCAGCAATTTTCGTGACCGGAAACCTTTGTCTATCTCTTGCTCATTGCCTCGGCCTCGGCCGGCTTTTTTTCGGCCTCGGCTTCGCTCCCCTCGTCATCGAGCAGACTCGGTTCGCCTTTGCGATGGGCCAGCCATTCCATGATCCCGGCGAACAGGCCGGTGAACATCAGGTCGCCGAACAGGGTGTTGCGGAAGAAAAACACGGTGGGCGGATATTCCGGGTGGCCGACCGTCAGGGCCTGCCACCAGCCAGCCAGGGTCTTGGCGTAAAAAGGATCGGCCGCCCACGACTGGGTATTGGTCACGAAATAGAAAACGATCGCGCCGAGCAGGCCGCCGTTCAGCAGGTTGAGCCACGATTTGCGCTGCGCGACCCACGCGCCGATGAGCAGGGCCACGGCAAAGCAGGCGGTGCGGGCGAGCAGCCCGCTCAGCGGCCAGTCAAAGCCGTACTCGCGGGCGTAGAAATTATTAATGTAGATGTCGGACAGGGCGAGGGCGACGAAGGGAATGACCCGCATCCAGCGCTGCCGGAAATAAACCGCGCCGCAAAACGCGATGGCCATGATGGGCGAGAAGTTTGCCAGGCCGAGATCGACGGTTGCCAGCAGCCGATAGAGCGTGGCCAGGATGATGAGGATGACGGCGACGGGCATGGCGGTGGCGGTGGCGGTGGCGGTGTTAGCGTCCGGTTATAGAATGGATGATTGATAAGCACCAAGCCCCAACATCCAAGCTCCAATGAAGCACCAAGCATAGCCGGAAAACGACCGATCAGGAGCAGGTGGTTTCGTGGTTTTTTCCGGGGTTGAGAGTATCTCTGGAGGTTGGAGCTTGGAATTTTGGAGCTTTGCTGCCGTCAGGCGTTATCTTCCGCCGCCCGCGCCATCAACCACAGCAGGTCGGACACGCGGTTTACATACTGTAATAGTACCGGCCGCACGGTCCGGCCGTGGCCGCCGAGTCCGACCAGATGCCGTTCGGCCCGGCGGGCGGCAGTCCGGGCCAGGTCGAGGGCGGCGGCATGCACGTTCGCCCCCGGTGTGGCCCAGCCGTCGAACTTTGGTTGGCGCACCTCAACGGCCTCGACCGCGGCATCGAGGCGGCGCAGTTCGACCTCGCTCAACCTGGCAAACTTGGAGCCGGCGTAGCGTTGCGCATCGTTCTCGGCGCAACCGATCTCGCCCATCAGTCCCACGAGTTCCTTTTGGATCCGCTCGAGTTCGCTGGCGTCGGCGCCGGCCGGCCGCGTGGCCTTGGCGAAACCGAGGGCCACGTTCAGTTCGTCGAGCGCACCCACCGCCGCGATTTGCGGATGGTTCTTCGGCACGCGCTGGCCGTAAAGCAGGCTGGTCGTGCCGTCGTCACCCGTGCGGGTGGCGATGGAGCGGGGCCGGGGTGGACGGGCGTCGGTCATTCAGGATTTTTTGGCCAGTTCGCGCGTGAGTTTCTTCAGCGCTTTCAGCTCGGGATCCAGCTGGGCCAGGACAGCCTTGGTCATATGGTCGATGTAGAGCACCCCGTTGAGATGGTCGACTTCATGCTGCACGCAACGGGCGAGCAGGCCGTTGCAGTGCAGCGTATGGGCATGGCCGGCCGTATCCTTGAATTTGACCGTGACCGCGTCCGGCCGCGCCACATCGCCGCGAATCCCGGGAAAAGACAGGCAGCCTTCCTCGTACACCATCTCGGGTTCGGACACCACGGTGACCTCGGGGTTGACCAACACCAGCGGCATGAACAGTTCCAGCGGCGGACGGGTGCCGTTGTAGTCCCATTGAAACTTGGCCTCGACCGGGGTCAGGTCGATGACGCAGAGCTGGAGGGTCTGGCCGACCTGCTGCGCCGCGAGCCCAATGCCTTCGGCGGCGTGCATGGTTTCGATCATGTCCGCGGCCAGCTTGCGCAGCGCGGCGTTGAACGCGGTGATCTTCACGCCTTTTTTGCGTAGAATCGGATCGTTATAGTGAACAATTGGCAGGGGCATTGGTCTGGGGTTACGCTGAGCAATGTATTTGTCCGCGCAAGCGTGCGACAAATAAATTTGTTTCTGCCCGCTGAGTTGTTATGCCTTACCTAATGTCACCACCCACCGCTCCCGCCGTCGCCCGTTCTGCCCCCTGGCAGCTCTGGCTGGGGCTGGGCGGGGCGCTGCTGGCGCTGGCCTGGTTGCTGCCCGTCAACGTCAAGTCGCTGAACACCGCGCTGCTGCGCGCGGCCGGCCACGACACGCCCAGCGTCGCGGGCTTCGGCCGCGATTTGCTCGAGCTCGACAAACCCGGCCCGGCGGCGCTGGTGCTCGCCGCCGCGCACCAGACGGGTGATACCGGCGCCAACGCCCTCGGGGTGATCTATGATTCCTTCGCGACGAAACACCGCGAGATGATGCCGTGGGGTGGCTGGGACGTTGCCCTGGAGCCGTTGTTGATTAACCGCAACGCGGCCTCCTCGGCCGATTCGCAGGCCGTGTTAAAATTCATGGTGCTGCAGCCGGCGCGCGACAATCTCCGCCGGTACCTGGCCGTCTCGCGCCTGCCGGCCGTGCAGACCGTGCTCAAGACGGCGGAGCTGACCACGACGCAACGTTTCGTGCCGGCGAACCGGCCCGGTGGCCAGCCGCTCGATGCGGTGATTTTGCTCACGGCCTATCTCTGGCAGACGGAGCATTTGTCCCCTGCGCTGCAACGCGAAGTGCGCGCCCTCGCCGAGATCGCGGTGCGCACGGGGCAGATGGGCGAATTGGAGGACTTTTACCTCGATATCCTGACCCTCGGCCAGCGGCTCAACTGGATCCAGCTATCCGAACTGCTGCGCACCACCGGCAGTCTCGGCACCGTCGGGCAGTTCGCCCACCTGGCGCGCATTGCGCCGGAGCACCTGCCGGTCATCTACACGGCGGCGCTGATGACGAAGTCGGCTGACACCGTCGCGCATTACCTCATCACCTTTGGCCGGCCCGGAGTGGAGAGCCTGCGCCTCGCCCTTTCCTTCGGGCAAGGTGCGGTCGAGCAGCTCGTGCAGCGCCAGGTGCCGGTGACGCGCGGCGCGGGGCCCGAATTTGAGTTCGGCGCCGCTTTCGCGCTGCGCCATCCCGAGCTCGCGCTGCTCGCGAAGTATTCGGCGTTCCTTGGCGGAATTTTCCTCCTGTTGCGCGCGGTGGATACGGGGCTATTTTTCGCCATTGAGTCGACGCTGCGCGGGGCCTTCCCGCGGATGGGCAGCGGCATCATCGCCATCATCCTCACGTTCATTTTCCTGGTCTTCTCCGAGCCTTTCCTGCTCAAGGCCGCGCCGGTTTCCGACTACAAAATCAAACTCACCATTCCCGTCATCGGCACCCTCGCGGCGCCGGCCACCGCCGTTTCACCCCCCCCCACCACCATGGACATCTCCACCATCCTCTCGATCACGCTGTTCGCCTGCCTGCAGCTCAGCATGTATGTCATCTGCCTCCTGAAAATCTCCGAGATCGACCGCCAGGCCATGGCCGCGTCCGCCAAGCTCCGGCTCATGGAGAACGAAGAGAATCTCTTCGATGGCGGGCTCTACCTCGGCATTGCCGGCACCGCCACCGCGCTGGTGCTGCAGGTGCTCGGCATTATCGACGCCAACCTGCTGGCCGCCTACTCCTCCAACCTCTTTGGCATCGTCTGTGTGGCCCTGGTGAAGATCCGCCACGTCCGGCCCTACAAGCGCAAGCTCATTGTCGAATCTCTCCCCGTGGCTGCGACCGTCTAAGGAGCGCGCTTCATGAACAAGACCCTGCTCCTGATCATGTGCGACTTCATGTTGCTCAATCTCCTGGCGCTCACCCGCTGGGAGAAGGCTGAACCGTCGCACACCCAGCTCGAGACGGCCGCGCCGCGCTCCGCCCTCAACGCGCCGGCGATCAACGCCGACATGGTCGAGCTCATGCGCCTTTCCCTGGAGGACGAGAAGGCCTCGCGCGAAAGTCTCGCCGCCCGGTTGTCCTCCACCCAGGGCTCGCTGGTGGAACGCGAGAAGAACCTGGCCGCCGTGCAGCAGCAGAAGGGCCAGTTGGAGTCTTCGCTCGCTGAAACGCAATCCAGCGCGCGGGCCTTGGAGCAACGTTACACCGCCACCGCGCAGGAAGCGTCCCTCTCCAAGGAGCAGCTGGCCAAGCTGCAACGCGAGCTCGAGGAGCGCCGCCTCGAGGCCGAGCGCCAGAAGGCCGAACTCGCCCGCCTGGAGCGGCAGAACGCCGAGGCCCGCCAACGGATCGAGAACCTCAACGTCGCCGTCCGCGTGGCCGAACAGGAAAAGCAGCTGATCACGCAAAACCTCACCGAGGCCAAACTACAGGTCGAGGTTGAGCGCCAGGAGCGCGTGAAAGTGCAGGAGCAAACCAGCCAGCTCACGCAGGGCGTCGGCCAGCTGGCGGAAAAGTCGGTCGAGTTGAGCCGGGAGATCCGCGACAACCGCCCGATCAACCCGAACCTCATCTTCACCGAATTTCTCGCCAATCGCGTGCAGACGAAGTTCACGGCCCGCCGCCCGGGGCTGTTCACGCCCACCGTCAGGGAGCAGACCACCCAGACCGTGCTCGTGAGCGACGGCAACCGGGTCTATGCGCTCATGCACCTCAGCGACACCCCGTTCGTGCTGGGCGAGATCGCGATCGACTACGACCAGATCGCGGGCCGGCTGACCCGCGGCTCGTTCAACGCCCCGCTGACGGAGCTGCAGTTCCTGCAGCTCGACCCCCGGGTGATCGTGGCCCCGATCGACCCCTCCCTTGCCGCGCTGATGGGCGCGAAGATCTACCAGCTGGCCAAGGAGCCGTTCAAGTTTCCCGAGGCCGTACTGGTGCGGGCCGAAGACGGCCGCTACGGTGAGACGCCATTCCGGATCGACGCCTCGAACTCCTCCTACGTGAAGCTCGACAACCGGATTGTCACGCGCCTGTTCGGCGAGATCGCGCCGAAGCGCGGCGACCTGGTGTTCAGCAAGACCGGCGACCTCATCGGCATCATGGTCAACAGCGACTACTGCGCGGTGCTCGGCAATTTTACCCCCGCCTACACCCTCAAGACCGGGGACAGTCCTGAGCCGAAGACCAGTATCATTCTCTCGGAGGCCTACACGCGGCTGCAGCGGCTGCCGTTCAAGTTGCAGTAGTCTGTGGTCGGCCCGACAGCGACGGACGGCTCAGCCAAAAGCCATCCAGTTGCCCGCGAAAAACGCGAAAGAAAGACCAAGGAAAGCCCCAAATCAGGGCAGTCACTGCACAGTGTGATGTTCCAGCCGGGCGAAAGCCAGAAAGCCTCTGCTCGATTTTGCGGCCATTTGCATTTTTCGCGGGTAGTTTTTCTCCTCTTTCCAGCTCAGGGCTCGAACTGGTACAGCGTGAAAGCCTCACCCGCGCCGCGCGGCACTTGCTGGACGCGGTGCGCCGGCCCGTTCGCCTGGTCGAGCCAGGGCGGCGGCGGATAGTTGCTGCCCTCGTAAAGCAGGAAAAAAGCCACGAGCTTCCCGGCGCTCGCTTGGCGCAGGCTCGGCCGGATGGCCGCCAGTTCCGCGGGCTTGTAGAGGGTGAAGGGCACGACGCCGATCCGCGGATCGCCCAGTTCGGCCAGCATCAGCCCGTAGCAGCCCGGCCGGAGAAACCGGTGCGTGAGCACGAGGCAGCTCACCCCGTGCAGGTCGGCATAGTCGGTCAGGAAACGCCGCACGGCATTCACGCCCCGGCCGCTCCAGGGCCCGGTGAAGTATTGCTCAATTTCGTCCGCGGGCACCGCGGCCCGTACCGGTTCCGCGCCGATCGTCCAGGCAACAAGGCCCCATCCGGCCAGCGCCGGCAGCAGCAGCGCCCAGGTCAGCCAGCGCCGTTCACGGCCGGCGCCCAGCGCCGAGCCTGCGGCCAGGGCCAGAAACAAGATCAGGGGCAGCTGATCGGGCAGGAGGTAGCGGGCATACGGATGATTGTAGCAAAGGCCGGTGATGAGCACCGAGACCAACCAGCCGAGCGCACAGGTTAGGGCGGTATAATGCCGGCCCCGTCCGGCCAGGACCAGTGCGAGGACGAGGAGCCATAGCAGGGGCCAGCCCGCATAGCCGGCATACCAGCCGAGACAGGTCTTTAGTCGTTCCGCGGCGGCCGCCAGAAAATCCGGTGCCGCCAACGAGGGCAGGGCGCTGTAGCGATCGAGCTTGTTGCCCAGGTGGCCCAAATCCCGGCCGAGAGTCAGGACGGGCGCGAGAGCCCCCAGCGCAATGAAGATCAACCGGCGGACGAAGAGCGGGCGCGCGGTTTGGCGTTGCACCGCAAGATAGACGAGTCCGAGCCACGGCAGGGCGAAGGCGGCGGAAATTTTCAACAGGAACGCGCCGCCAAACAATCCGCCGGCGGCAAGGAACCACGGCCAGGCGCATTTTTCCCCTCGCAGGCTGCCGGCGGTCAGCAGCGCGACCGCCCAGGCCAGCAAGGCGGTGACGAAGGGGTCCTGCAGCGCCAGCCGCTCGTGAAACACCGCGAAAGGCAGCACGGCCCAGAGCGCCAGGCCGCACATGGCGGCGACGCGGCCGGCCCACTGGTGCAAGGTCCAACCGAGTGCGGCCAGGGTAGCGAGTCCGGCCCCGACGGCCATCAGTCGCGCCACGACCAGCGCCTGGGCCGGAAACCAGCCCGCGGGTTGGAACAGATAGGCCAACCACGGCCGCCCTTGGGCCAGCGGCTCGAAAGCCTCGCGCACCCGCGGATCGAGCGCGGTCAGAATGTTGGCTCCCTCGTCGACGAAGGGTTCCGGTCCACCGATACCGCGCAGGCGCAGCCACGCCCCCACCAGGAGCGGCAGGGCCGCCCACCCCCAGAAGGGCAGGCGGGAGTCGCGGGCGGCAAGGGACAACATTGTCGGCCCATGCAAGCGAAGCGCGCGGTGATGTTAAGCCTTTTGTCCGCAATCGGGATTTACAGACACGCGGTCGTCTCCCTTGCTGGCAGCGTGCTGCCCAATCTGATTGAATCACTCGGCCTGAGCGATCCGTGGACCTACCTTGTGGTGTTCCTCGGGGTGTCGCTGCTGATGGTGTGGCGGTTGGAAGCGATGCTCGACCACGGACTCGAGGGCACGGCGCTGGGCACGCTCATCATGCCCTACTGCTCCGGGCTGGGAAATTTGATTTTTGTGGCGATCATGGTGGGACGCAAGGGCGCGCCCCGCGAGGTGCTGACCAACTGTCTCGTCAATAACGTCACCAATCTCACCTTGCTGCTCGGGGTGCCGGCGCTGTGCTGGGGCCTGCAGGTGATCCCGGGCAAAATGGGCGCGGGGGGCGGCAAGGGAAAGCGGCCCGCCAAGTCCGTGACCAAGGGCGGCGGTAGCGACGGACAGCTCAACCGGCTTTCACTGCTGCTGACGCTGGTGGCGGTGCTTTTTTTCACCGGCGCGGTGTGGGCGCTGGGCCGCGACGGTAACATCGATCGCAACGACGGCCTGCTCCTCATCGGACTGTTTCTTTTCTGGCAATGCTTTCAGGTGTTTGACGTGCTCAAGCACAACATCCGTCAGCGGGTGTCATTCGGTTTCATGTTTTATCTGGATGCGCTCCTGGTGCTGGCCTGCGCCTACGTGATGTATGAAACGATCGACTGGCTGGTCACGTGGCTGAGTGCCCAGAAGGGCGGCTTGGTGAGCGGGGCCAACCTCGGCTGGCTGACCGGCTGGCTGATGGTGCTGCCCAACGCCGTGCTCGCGTTTTACTGGGGCTGGAAGCGCCGGGCGGACGTCGTCTACACCTCCCAGGTCGGAGATGGTCACATCTGCATTCCGCTTTGTCTGGGAGTGTTCGCGCTGTACCAGCCGTTGCCCGTGACGAAATTATTCGAAACCGGACTGTTCCTTCTGTTCGGCGCCGCAGTCGTGCATGGCAGCCTGCTGCTGCTGACCGGCGGCCTGCCGCGCTGGGCGGGTGGGGTGCTGACGCTGGCCTA
>JANMVS010000256.1:0-3366 GCA_031392885.1 Verrucomicrobiota bacterium | reverse complement strand
CTCCGCTCGGATTTTTATCCGTGCTTTCCATTCCCCGCATCATGCTGAACTTTGTCATATCCCTTAGCGGCCGCCAGGGTCGCTGTGCTCTGGGGCGCCTGCGGCTGATTCGCATTCTTGCCCTGCTGGCCTGCGTCGGCGGCGTAAACGGCGCCTCCTCACCAGCGCCATCCTCCGCCCCGCCGGCCGAAACCGTCAGCGGCGCAATTCAATCCGTCTCGTTTCATTCGGCCGCACTCGGGCAGGCCATGAACTACCAGGTGGTCCTGCCGGCCGGATACGCCGAGTCCGGAACGCAACGCTACCCTGTGCTCTACCTGCTGCATGGTCGGGGCGACCAGATGCAGGCCTGGTCCCCCCACGCCCCGGAGTTGCTCCGCCTGACGGCGGAAGGACGCATTCCCCCGGTGATCGCCATCATGCCGGACGCGCCGGGCAGTCAGCGGGCAGGCTACTATATCGATTCCCAATTCACCGGCAATGATCGGCTGCCGGCCGGGCAAGCCATGGAGACCGCGATCACCGTCGACCTGCTGGCGCAGGTTGACCGGATGTACCGCACGCAGGCCAGCCGCGCGGGTCGGATTATCGCCGGCTACTCGATGGGCGGCTATGGCGCCATGCGGCTGGCCTTGGCGCACCCCGAATTGTTCGGCGGGGCCATCATCCTGAGTCCGGCGGTGTATTTCCCCCTGCCCCCCGCCGGGTCGAGCACTCGAGAATTCGGCGCCTTTGGCCTCGGCACCGAACAATTCAGCGAACAAGTCTACCAGTCACTGAACTACCCAGCCCAGTTGCCGATCTTTGCCGCGAAAGGCCTGTCCTTGCCCGTATTCATCGCCGTGGGTGATGATGAGACAGCCCTCACCAATCCCGCCGAGGCCAGCCATGACCTGGACTATGAAGCCCACACGCTCTACAATCACCTCCGGCGCACGAAGGGAATCTCCGCGCAGCTCCGGGTGATTGATGGCGGGCACAACTGGAAGACCTGGCGACCCACTTTGCTGGAGGGGGCCATTTATGTGTTCGGTCAGCTCCCGCCCGCCCCGGCTTCGGTCAAATGATCAAGCCACGAGCGCGCCCGCTTTTTGCTTGGGGGTAAAAATGGTCAGCCCCTTGAGCGACTCATACGAGGGGGCGGGGAAAAAGAAACTGGCCAGATACCCGACCACGATGGAAACGAGAATGGAGAAGGCGAGGTAGAGGAAGGGATGGACCAATTCCACCGACCAGACGGCGAAGGTGGAGACGAAACTGACGATCATGCCGATTAGGACGCCCTGCCAGTTGGCCCGCCGAGTAAACATGCCCAGGGTGTACGCCCCACCGAAGGCCCCGCCAAACAGCCCGGCGAACTCGAGCGCCACATCCAGAAACGAATTAATGCTGAAACGGGAAAGCAATATCGCGAGGCCGATACCGACCAATCCCGCGATCACCGTGATCCATTCCGCCAGTCGGATACTGAACGCGGGATCGGGCTTCTTGGATATTTTCTCGTAGAAATCCACCGAGATCATGGTGGAGACACTGTTCAGGATGCTGGAGATCGTCGCCATCGCCGCGGAAAATAGTCCGGCGATCATCAGGCCGGTGACCCCCATCGGGAGCTCAGCGGCAATGAAGAGCGGAAACGTGGCGTCGATCGGCAGCATCGGGTTCATTCTTTCCGGGTGGCTGTGGTAAAACACATACAGGCCGGTGCCGATGAGATAGAACAGGGCGCTTCCCGGAATCACCATGACGGCAAAAACCCACACCGATCGCCCCGCCTCCTTGTCGGACTTGGTCGTAAACACCCGTTGCATCAAAATCTGATCCTTCGGAAAAGTCAGGATGGTCTCGAGAATGACGAGGAAAATGATGGCCCAGACGGTCGCCTTGGTCAGGTCAAAGCTCCAGTCGAACATCTTCATCTTATCGTCCGCCATGGCGGTCGCGACAAACTCGGTCACGCCGCCATCCAGCCGGGACACAATGTAGCCCAGGGCGAAGATCAAGCCGCCCACCTTGACGATCACCTGGGCGAAATCCGTCCAGATCACCGCCCGCATCCCGCCGAGCGCGGTATAGCCGATGGTGACCAAGCCCATGATTAAAATGCTCACGATCACGTTCAGGCCGGTGATGGTCGCGATGGCCAGCGCCGGGAGAAAGAGAATCACGCTCATGCGCCCGCCGAGATGCATCATGATACAGAGCGCGCTCGCCAGCATCCGCACTGACCGGTGAAACCGCTGATCCAGATAAGTGAAAACCGACATCAACTCCAGGCGCCGGAGCATGGGCACAATCCAGATGGCCACGAAGACCAGCGCGAGGGCGCCAAAAATATTATTCAGGAAATACTGCCAGTTGGTGGCGAACGCCTTGGCCGTGGTCGCAATGTAGCCGATCGAACTCCCGTTGGTGGCATAGAGACTGATGCCCGCCGCCCAGAAGGGAATCGTCCGGCTGCCGACGAAAAACTCCGTGGTCGATTGTTTCTTTTCCCGCTGAAAGCAATAGACGCCGATGCCGGCGATAAGAGCCAGGTATAGGAAGATCATGACCCAGTCGAGGGGTCGGAGCAAAAGCTTGGTCGGGATCAACTCGACCAAGCCTAGCGTGAGCTGCTGTTCGCCGGCTTGAGCCAGCAGCAGGCCATTCCCCCAGGCTGCGGCGGGGAGCATCCCCGCAAAACTGGTCTGGGCGAGTTCGGCCCAGGCGCGGGTGATCGTGTAATAGGTCACGACCCGTCGGGTCCCCTGAACGCTGACGATGAAAAGCATGTGAGCTTGCCCCATCGCCCGCGCGGCCCCGGGGACGAGTTGTCCAGGCACCGAGCCTGCATCGGTCCAAGTCTGTCCGGCCGACCAGCGGTGGAGCCGCTGGACGCTTCTGTCTGGGGGTGATACCACGGCATACAGGGCATCCTGCTGGGCCACGAGCGCTTCGACCGAGCCGGCAGTGGAGGCGCATCCTGCGTGGGCACCCCAGGCGGGAGCGACGCTGCTCAAGGACAGGGAAAAAAGATGGGTCAGACCGGTGGCGTCCGAGCCATGAATATAAAGCTTGGGGCCCTTGACTGCCCCGCGAACCGAGAGAAGCCCCATGGGCAGCGGGGGCAGCGATCGGACCGAGAGCTGGTCACCCACCAGGACAAATTGTTGCACCAGTTGGGCCGGCTCGGCCGGGCTGCGCGCGAAAAGCGCAAAGCCCGCCTGCCCATCTCCCCAAACCGCGGCGAGAGTGCCATCGTGATGCCAGGCAATTTCGCGCCAACTGCCGGACGCAGATTGCAGCCACACCTGGCGGTCAGACACCACGAGAGGATGCCCGTCGACCACGAGCAGGCGGGCATCAGCCCCGGCCGGCACCGCG
>JANMVS010000238.1:0-1975 GCA_031392885.1 Verrucomicrobiota bacterium | reverse complement strand
ATCGGACTGGTCACCGGGTCTTCGGCGGAGTTTTATTTTCAGATGAGTGCGCAGATCAACGGCATCGAGATCGGCAAAGACGTGATCCTGAAAAACATGCCGCCCGGCGAGCAGATGGCCATGCCACGCGGCATTTCGGGCATCGTGGCGTGGGATCCAACGCCGACAATGATGGTTGAGGAACGCAAAAACGGTCGCATCATTGACAATATCTTTCCCTACAATATTTACGAGGGTCAGTTTTATCTGCGCAGTGAGCTGATCGAAAATGCTCCCGACGTCGCTCAGGCCTTCTCAGACGCGCTCGCCGAGGCCACGCTCTGGACGCGCCTGAACCCTGAAAAAGCGGTCGCGCTGATGGCTGAGGATCCCAACCTGAAGAACTATTCAAAGGAAATACTGCTGCAGCAGGTTCGCGCCTATAACAACCTCTACAAGCCGACGCATATTTACCCCCATGGCGAATTCTACGGCCAGGTAAACGAACCGATCTTCAAGTGGCTGTACGAATTCAAGCGCATCACCCGGCCGCTGACGGCTGCCGACTTTGTCAGCGCAGTCGATGAGCGCTTCATGCGCGCCACGTTTGGCAAGCTCGGCTGGGCGATACCAAAAGGCCCACCGTTCCTGCCAGCGGGCTGGCAGGGCAAGCCAAACCAGCCGCCCTACCCGAATTACATGAACGCAACCAATACGTCTGCGACCCAGCCCTTTCCGGAATCAGGCGACCTGGTCAAGCCCTGGAGTTTCGGGGGCCGCGTGCATCAGCCGTGATTGGAGCCGGGGAACACCCGCCAACGTCGCCGCCTGCATCCGGCATCGGCCGGCCAGCCGTGACACTTCCCCCGCCCCGCAGCTTCGGCGCGGGGATGCTGGCGCGTCTTGGCCGTCTGATGGCACCGGCCATATTGTTGGCGGCATGGCAGTACGTCAGTATGTTCGTGCTCGACGAGACCACGCGCGCACTGCTGCCGGCTCCCACCGCCGTCGCCGTCGCGGCGTGGGAGTCGATCACCTCGGGGATATTGATCCGCCACCTGCTGGACTCCTTGCGACGCGAATTTGTCGCCTTCCTTTGGGCACTGACGGCGATCCCGCTCGGGGTCGCAATGGGCTGGTGGAAAATCGCCAACGACCAGCTTGACCCACTCGTGGAGATGTTGCGCCCAATCCCACCGCTGGCCTGGATTCCGTTGTCTATCCTGTGGTTCGGCGTTGGTGACACCCAGAATCAATTCATCATTTTCCTCGGCATCTTTTTCCCGATACTGCTGAACACGATCTCCGGCGTCAAAAGCGTCGAGCCCAATCTGGTGCGCGCCGCACGCTGTCTGGGCGGGAGCGAGGGTGCCGTGCTTCGGCGCGTGGTGTTACATGCGGCGTTACCGCAGATCGTCACCGGGATTCGCGTCGGCCTCGGCGTCGGATGGATGGCGCTGGTCGCCGCCGAACTCGTCGGTGCAAGTTCGGGGCTGGGTTTCCTGATTAACGACGCGCGCACTTTGCTGCGCACCGACATCGTTATCGTTGGCATGATTACCATTGGGCTGGTTGGACTGGCGCTCGATCTGCTTATCCGCGAGGTCAGCCGCCGCGCGCTGCCGTGGTCTCGCGCCATGCAACATTAACCAGGGAGTTTGTGGTGAGTGCAGTCAGCATCCAGAACATTTCCAAGATATACCCGGGGCACAATGCAACGGACGCACCGGTGTTGGCGCTCGATGATGTGAGCTTCAATGTCGCCGACGGTGAGTTCTGCACAATCATTGGGCACAGTGGTTGCGGCAAGACGACATTGCTTAACATGTTGGCCGGTTTTGAACAGCCTACTGCGGGTTCCATCAGGGTAAACGGCAAGGCCGTTGGTCGGCCGACCTGGTCTCGTTCGATGGTGTTCCAGGACTATGCGCTATTCCCGTGGCTGACAGTGGAGCAGAATATTTCCTTCGGCCTCGAGATGAAAAAAATACCGATC
>JANMVS010000210.1:0-3375 GCA_031392885.1 Verrucomicrobiota bacterium | reverse complement strand
CAGGCCATGGCTTTGTCGAAGCGCTGCCCGGTCGATCGCTCGAATCCGATCAATTGCCCCTTGTGCGACCTGCGTTTGCTCGGCGCCCGGGACCGTCGCGGGTGGGTTCGCGCGCTCACGCTGGAAGATTTGCAGTATCTGTCGCTGTATCATCACTGCTGCGCCGCGGTAAAAAAACACGCTCCCATCCACCCGAGTAAAATAGCAGCCACCGCGGCCTAAGCCTCCCCGGCGCGGCCAAGGGCCGCCCCACTCACGGCCCGCCTTAACCCGGCTGATGCCCCCAGTCATTTTCTTTGAGCTCCTTGGCGAACCGGGCCATCTGCTCCTCCGGGGTGAGAGTGTCCGGTGGCGCGATCTGGCTGGTCTCGACCACCGATGGACTGGAGACCAGCAGCGATTTATTCTCGGCAGCAGAAGGCTTGGGTTCACCCACGCCGATCGCGGGTACTTGGACGGTCATACTCTTCGGGCGTGGCTGGTCACTGGTCATGGCGCCAGCCTAGCACCAATCGCACGAACTGTCATCAGTCTGTTTTCACCGCTCCTCGCCGGCCCTCACATCCCCGTGATCGTCCCGTCCTCGGCGACATCAATGCGTTCCGCGGCCGGAAGCCGGGGCAGCGCGGGCATGCGCATCATCTGGCCCGTGAGGGCGACGAGGTAGCCGGCCCCGTTGGCGATCTCGAAATCGCGCACGGTGATGGTGAAGCCGCGCGGCCGGCCCTGGAGCTTCGGGTTGTCTGTGAGCGAATCCTGCGTCTTCGCCATGCAGATCGGCAGGCGCTGGAAGCCCCCCTTGGTGAATAGCGCGAGCTTGGCCTTGGCCTCCTCGGTCAGCACCACCCCATCGGCCCCATACATGCGGGTCGCGATCTGATGCAGTTTTTGCTCCACCGGTTCGTCATCGCCATAGAGGAAGGGCAGCGGGGCGGTCACGGCCGGCAGTGCCGCGACCAAAGTTTGGGCCAGGGCCACCGCGCCGTCGCCCCCTTGACCAAAGACATCGGCCACCGCGCACGGCACGCCTTCGGTGCGGCAAAAATCCTGCACGGCGGCGAGTTCCTCCGGCGCATCGGTGCCGAACTGATTCAACGCCACGAGCACCGGCCGGCCGAACTGCCGGGCGCTGGCGAGATGGGCCGCGAGATTTTCCAGCCCGCGCCCAACCGCGGCGACATCCGGCCGCGTGAAATCGGCCGCGATCACGCCGCCGTGGTGCTTCAGCGCCCGCACCGTGGCGACCAGGACGATGGCCGCCGGGGCCAATCCGCTCTGGCGGCATTTGATGTCGATGAATTTTTCGCCGCCGAGATCGAAGGCAAATCCCGCCTCGGTGACGGCAAAGTCGGCGCAGGCGAGCGCCAGGCGCGTCGCGAGCACGGAGTTGCAGCCATGGGCGATGTTCGCGAACGGTCCGCCGTGCACAAAGGCCGGCACGCCTTCGACCGACTGCACCAGGTTGGGCATCAGGGCGTCGCGCAACAGCGCCAGCAGGGCGCCAGTCGCCTTGAGTTCCTCGGCGAACACCGGGTCCCCTTCCGGGGTGAATCCGAGCACAATGCGGTTCAACCGGGCCCGCAGGTCGGTCAGCGATTCCGCCAGGCATAGGATGGCCATGATCTCGGAGGCGGCCGTGATATTGAAGCCCGTCTCACGTTCGGTCGGAGAGCCCCGGCCGGTTGTGATGGCGCGCAAGGCGCGTTCATTGACGTCGAGCACCCGCTTCCACAGGACATCCGCCGGGGCGAGGCGCGTGGTCTTGAAGTGCAGCCGGTTGTCCAGCACGGCCGCCAGCAGGTTGTTCGCGGCGGTGATGGCGTGGAAGTCGCCCGTGAAATGCAGGTTTATATCCTGCGCGGGGGTCAGGCTGCTGCGACCGCCGCCGGTCGCGCCGCCTTTGCGGCCGAAGACCGGTCCCATCGACGGCTCGCGGAGGGCGAGCGCCACGGAACGGCCGATTTTTTTCAGGCCCTGGGCCAGGCCGATGGAGACGGTGGTCTTGCCCTCCCCCGCCGGGGTCGGGGTGATGGCCGAAACCAAAATCAGGCGCCCGCGGGCCGGCCGACCCGTGAGAGCGGCGAGGGAGACCTTGGCCTTGTCGCGGCCGTAGAAGGTGAGGTGCTGGGGGGCGAGGCCGAGTTCTTCGGCGATCCGGGCTAGCGTTTGCATGCGGGCAGCGTGCGCCAGTGCGGGCCGGCACTCAACCCGCAACGGCGAACGGACTCGAGCGCGGGCCAAGTAGCACACTGCGCGGCAACCTTCACTCGGGGCGAGGAGGGATGGATTATTAATCAACCCCATCAGCCAGGCTGAAAATTGCCGATGGAGTTAATTCGTTCAGTAAACTTGAACCGCAGAAGCTGGATTGCTCCCTTACTTTGCCAGGCCCGTGGTGGGGGCTGAGATCAGTCCCCTCTTAAGCTGGCGGAAAATATCCTGGAGGGCCGTGGCCAGTTCGCGGCGCAGCGGCGCCCTCCCTTCGGCGGCCCACGCCGGCCAAGGTCTGTTAACCGACCGCCTGACGTCTGGTTTTATGTCGCGGCAGTCACCACAACGGCGGCGGGCTCACCCTTGGGCCTGGGCGCACCAACCAAGACGCCGAGATGTTCCTGGATCTTCTGGAAAAATTCCACGTTCAGGTCGCCGACCGGAATCTCGTAGAGCTGGCGGGAGGGCATGTGCTCGTAGATCTGGCGCTGGCCATCCTCGGTCAGGCCCCGCGGCTTGATCAGTCTCTTGCGCTCCAGCATGAGGGCGAGGAACTGCAAGAGCGGGGTGTTCGTGGCGGAAAAAGCACCGTTGTTTGCTTCTGCAAACCCGGTGTTTGTCCCGAGAACTGTGTCCTCCGGCACATTCACGGGCAAAGCCAGGGTCAAAAAAAGATTCTCGGCGGTCAGCTTCAGCGTCAGCGCGGGATTCTCCCCCGCCTTGCGGTGCTTGAAGCCCACCACCCAGCGGCAATAGATGAAAGCGGGCGGCATGAAACGTCCATCCTCCGCCTCCAGCAAGTCACGGCGGATGACCTCCCCGTTGGCCTCGCGCGCCAGGTAGCAGACCACCCGGTCGTTTTCCGCGAAGGCGCGGCCGCTGACGAAACACTTTGTGGCAATCGGGTGAAGGTTCAGCTCCATGGATGTTTTCTTGTTTACCTTCGTGCGCGATGAACGCTAGCAAATTGATTAAATGATCATCCCTACTCACTCCTGGCTACTCACTCCTCGCTACTGCTTATGAACGGACGCCTCATCGCCGTCGGCGACATCCACGGCTGCCACAAGGAATTTGCCGACCTCCTCGACAAGCTCGATCTGCAGAAGGACGACCGGCTGATCTTGCTCGGGGATCTCATCAACCGCGGCCCGGACAGTGGCA
>JANMVS010000205.1:0-5476 GCA_031392885.1 Verrucomicrobiota bacterium | reverse complement strand
CAGCGTCAGGGCGAGGACCAACGCGCCACCGAGCGCGAGCATCACGGTGAGCGCCATCGGGTGAAACATTTTCCCCTCAATGCCGCTGAGCGCGAGAATCGGAATGTAAACGACCGTGATGATGACCACGCCGAAGAACATGGGCGTGCCGACCTGCTTGCTGGCCGAGAGCACCACACGCGTGCGCTCCTCTGCGGTCAGGGGACGGCCGAGTTGGTGTTGTCGCAACCCAAGCTGCCGGACGATATTTTCAACGATGACGACGGCCCCGTCGATAATCAGGCCGAAGTCCACCGCCCCGAGGCTCATCAAGTTGCCGGAGATGCCGAATTCCCTCATGCCCGTAAGTGCGAACAGAAATGATAGCGGGATCGCCGCCGATACGATCAGCGCGGCCCGCCAGTTGCCGAGCAACACCAGTAGCACGGCCACGACAAGCACCGCGCCTTCGATGAGGTTTCGCTCGACCGTTTTGATCGTGCGACCGATCAGCAGCGACCGGTCGTATTGAATCTGAATTTCGATCCCTTCGGGAAGCTTGGACTGAATCTCCGCGATGCGCGCTTTCACGCGGGTGGCGACCTCGCGGCTGTTCTCGCCCGCGAGCATCATCGTGATACCGATGACGGTTTCCTTCCCATCGAGCGTGGCCGCGCCAGTGCGAAACTTCGTGCCGGTGATAACTTCCGCCACGTCTTTCACCAAAATGGGCGCGACCCCGGAGCCGAATTTCAGCGGCAGGTTGGCGATGTCTTCTGCGGTCTGAACGCGACTCACCGCACGCACGGTCAATTGCTGACCGTTGCGGTTGATGATGCCGCCGCCGGCATTCTCGACATTCTGTGCGATCAGCGCGGCGAGTTCGCTGAATGTCAGATTCATTTCCGTCAGCGCCTCGGGTTTGGGCTGCACGACGAATTGTCGCTCGTAACCTCCCGTCTCGTTGATTTCGGCGATGCCTGAAACCGTCCGCAGCAGCGGCTTGATGGTGTATTCCTGAATTTCGCTGAGTTGGAGAAGCTGTTCGAGTTCCGTCGCGGGCTTGTTCTTCGCGTCCGGCTTGAAGCTGACGCTGTAGTAAAGAATTTCGCCGAGGCCCGTGCTGATGGGTGCCAACTTTGGCAGGACTCCTTTGGGCAGCCGCTCCAATACGCCCTGCATCCGCTCGGTGGCCAATTGGCGGGCGCGATAGATGTCCGTGCCATCCTTAAATTGCAGCGTCACTTGCGAGAGGCCGAATTTGGTGATCGACCTCATTTCCTCGACGCCGGGCAATCCCGCGAGTTCGAGTTCGATGGGTTGAGTAACGAGTTTTTCCGACTCCTCAGCAGCAAGCGCCGGGACCTCAGTGTTGATTTGCACCTGCACGCCCGTGATGTCGGGCACCGCGTCAATGGGCAGATGAGCGGCCGACCAGAGGCCGGCTCCGAGGAGAGCGACCGCGAAGAGCAGCACGACGGCGCGTTGTCGCAGGGAGAATTCGAGAATCTTGTCGATCATGGCGCGATCTCCACGGCGTTGAAGTTGAGCCCAGTGAGGAGCTGAAGGCGCAGGCCCGCTTCAAGCGCTTCACGCTTTGTGTCGAGCAGTGCGTCCACGGCGTCGAGGTAGGCGGTTTGCAGCCCGACGTAGGTCGCGAGCGGCACGGCCGCGAGGCGGTAATGGCGATCAGCGAGCGCGGCGGCATCGCGGAATTTTTCGACGGACTCCGGCACCCAGCGCTCTGTTTCCTCTCGTTTGGCGTTAAACGTCTGCGCGGCGGTGATGACTTCGCGCTCCATCTCACGCTGCGCGATCAGCACAGCGGTTTCCGCTTGGCGGCGGCGAGCCTCGGCCACATCGACTCCGGCCCGGCTGCGGGAGGACAACGGCAGTGGAACGCTGAGGCCGAGGCCGACGGTCGTATCGCGACTGTCGGACGATTCCCGCGTGACATAGGGACTCACCGTAAAACTCGGGCGACGTTCGTTGCGCGCGAGCTGAACGGCGAAGCCTTGTTGCTCCAATTCGAGCTTCTTGGCCCGAAACTCGAAATGATTTTCGCGGGCAGCGGCGAGGAGTTCGCCAAGGATGGGCGCAGGGTGAAACACCAGCTTGCCCGCCGTAGCGCGGGCGGGCGATTCCACCGGCAAGCCGCGAAGCTGATTCAACTCAACCGAGGCGGCCTGAGCGGCGAGGCTGGCTTCCGTGGCGCGACGCTGGAGGGCGAGTTCCTGCGCTTCGATCACGCGAGTGTCGAGCAGCGGCGTGAGCCCGGCCGGGTCGCGTGCCAGAAAGGTTTCCTTCAGAGCGCGAAACCGCTCGGCGACCTCGGCAGCAGCAGCGGCCTTTTCCTGGGCGGCCAGAAGTCCATAGGCCAGCGTGCGGGCGCGGGATGCGAGGGCCGCTTGAAAGCGGCTCAGGCCCAACTCGGCCAGAGCGACATCGCGGTTCGCGATGGACTTGCGCAGCGCGAGGCGACCCGGCCACTCAAACGTCTGCGAAACCGAGACGGACCACGCCGTGCCTTCACCCGCCAGCACACCGGCAGAATCGCGGGTGCGCTTGTGCCCCGCCTGCACGGAAAGCTCGGGGTTGTTCGCGGAACCGGCCACGCGAACGCCGGCTTGCGCGGCGGCGATCTCCGCGCGGTAGAAATTGAGTTCGGGGTTCGAGGCGAGGACCTCAGTGGTTAGCGCCTCGATGGAAAGCGGCGGCGGCGTGGTTTCAGGTTCGGCAGCAGTGGCAAGCCACGGACTACCGAAAAGAAGTAAGAGCGCAGCGAGGCTGCGACCGGGAAAGGAAGGAGTGATACGGGTCATGGGACAGGACGAAATTGGGCAGTCAGTGGACGTGCAGGTAGCGAGCAGCGTGAAAACAATCCCGCCCGATGGGCGCGGATCGGCCTAGAACCTCCTCGAAACGAGGACGATCAACCCAAGGCTGGGGGAGCCTGATTCAGGCAGGCGGTCCGATGCGAAAACTGCCACGTCGCCGCCAATCCTGGCGGCGCGGTGCTATGGTAAATCAGCGTGACCGGAGCGAAGGACAGTTCTGCGACCGGGGAAAACAACTCCACGGCAAATATCGGAGTGCTCGGTTGCGCCACCAAGGTCGGCGCTTTCAGCAACACGGAGCCATGCTCCAGCCGGCAAACCCCGTCCGCCGCTTCATGACGCGCCTCGTGCCCTGATTCTTCCTGCGAATGAATCCAGCCGGCGGACTCGAGCCAGTCGTGCGACGTGACGGGGAGCCAGAGCGTGACAAGCAGCAGGGCCGTCAGGATGACCCAGCCGGGCGCGGCATGATGCTTTTTCACTTTCGCCGTCATGGTCATTCCACGTAGCGCTCCAACACCACCAACATTTCACGCAGGTTGCGTTTCGCTTCCGCCTGATCCGACGCCGCCTCAATACAATGATGGAAATGCGACTGGATGAGTTTTTCCGAAAGAGACTTCAAGCCGCGCCGGGCCGAGATGATTTGAGTCAGAACCTCCGCGCAGTCCCGGTCCGCTTCCAGCATTTTCTCCACGCCTTGAAGCTGCCCCACGATTTTCCTCATCCGCAACCGTAACGCCGCCGTTTCATCCTCGGGATGAGTATGGGGGTGCGGGTGAGCGTGGGACTTGGCCATGAATAACGGTGCGCGAAGCACTGGGATTACCCAAACAAATTCCAGCGTTGTCAAGAAGGGGTATGGGGGCATGGTGCAACCATGACCTCTTTTAACGACCTCATCAGCCAGGGAGCGTCCAATGCGTGGCTTTTTATCCCCTCGGCGATTGTTTTGGGAGCCCTGCACGGGTTGGAGCCGGGCCATTCCAAGACGATGATGGCCGCATTCATCATCGCAATTCGAGGGACGATTTTTCAAGCCGTGCTCCTCGGCCTGTCGGCCGCGTTCTCGCACTCACTCGTCATCTGGGCGCTCGCGGCAGTGGCCTTGCGCTACGGATCGAGTTGGAACGCCGAAACCACCGAGCCCTATTTTCAAATGGTTTCCGGGGCGCTCATCATCGGCATGGCAGTCTGGATGTTTTGGCGCACCCGCCGCGAACAGCGGGCCTCCGCCGCGCATGACCACGCCGACGAAGGCCCGCAGGGCGGCAAGTTGATCGACACCGGGCACGACTTGGTTGAGGTCACCGTCTTCGAGACGAATGTGCCGCCGCGCTTCCGCCTCTACATCTATGACAGCGCCCGCAAGGCGAAGGCATTGCCTCAACCAAATGAGATCGCCGTTGAGACTGTGCGCCCCGACGGCGCACGCCAGTCCTTCGCGTTCTTTGCCGGCGACGGCTTTTTGGAGGCGACGGCCGAGTTGCCCGAGCCGCACGAGTTCAATGCGACGCTCAAAATCTCGCACGGCGACCACGCGCATACGTTCGATTTCAAGTTCAGCGAGTCAGACCACCATCACGCTCACGCCCCGATGGATTTGGCCGACGGCGAATATCAGGACGCCCACGAGCGAGCGCACGCCAGCGACATCGCCCGGCGGTTTTCGAATCGGACGGTGAGCACCAGTCAGATCGTATTTTTCGGCCTTACGGGCGGGCTCATGCCCTGTCCGGCAGCACTGACCGTGCTGCTCATTTGCCTCCAATTGAAGAAATTCGTATTGGGTTTCACCTTGGTGGTGTGTTTCAGCTTTGGCCTCGCGCTCACGATGGTGATAACCGGAGCGTTGGCCGCTTGGAGCGTCCAGCACGCTTCAAAGCGCTTCAAAGGCTTTGGCGAATTCGCCCGTAAAGCGCCCTACGTCTCCAGCGTCTTGCTCGTCGCGATGGGCCTCTTTTTTGCGATTCAGGGCTGGCGGCATCTGCCGTGATAGGCATGGCGCAGTCTTTCCTCAGCGCTTTAATGCCAGTCCGATAAGTGCCGCCGCGATTACGAGCACCGGCTCGGGGATTTTCTTCATTTTCCAGCAAAGCAGCAGCGTGGCGACTCCGATCAGCCCGGTCGGAAAATCAATGATCGAACGGCGACCGAGCACTATCACCGCGCCAGCGATCGTGCCCACGGCGGCGACGGTCACGCCGTTCACGAACGCGTGCAGGTCCGGCCGGCGGCTGTATTTCTTGAAATAGGGCGCGGGGATGACGGTGAAGAGATAGCAGGGCAGAAACGTGCCGAGCGCGGCGACACAGGCGCCGGGAAATCCGGCGATGAGATGATTTTTTTTGGGTCAGGACTTCACTATTAGAATGGTGGCTTGATCGAGAGGGCGCGCGATCGCAAGAACCGGCCGGGGTCGCCGGTTGCGCCTCAGTTAGCAGGGGCGGTTTATCCTGTGAGCAATCGCGGAAATTACCGGCAGGATGTCTTCGAGAACGCGGACACGGCGGCAGTCGCCCGCGCTCCAGCATGCTGCTCGCTGGAGCCACGGCGACCGCGCCGTGGGAATTCATCCCCCGACCGACCAAGCCGAAGCAAGCTTCGGAGTATTGAACCCAGCGTGAATAAAAAAGGCCCGGCGTTTCAGCCGGGCCGGG
>JANMVS010000191.1:0-10885 GCA_031392885.1 Verrucomicrobiota bacterium | reverse complement strand
TCCAGGCGCTCTTTTTTCAAGTTGAGGATGCGCGCCGTCAGGAGCGCGACAATGCCGAGAATGATGCTGATGCCAGACTCAGCCTGCGCGACCACCATGTAGGCGAGCACGATGGAGACATAGATGAAAAAGTTCGCGACGACAATCAACCGCGAGCGGAACCAAAGCGCGGTCACGACCACCACCAGACTCTGCCCGGAGAGCCAGATGAATAGCTCCGGCGCCGGAAAGGTCTTCACGATGGCCACACTCAACGCCAGGTAGCCGGTCATGGCGTAGAAAAACGTTGAGATCCGGCTGGCCTCACTCCGCCAGAACGTCACGGCCAGGCCGAGGTAGACGACTGTGGCGGCCAGGTGCACCGGCGCGAGCAGGGCCGGCGCCACCTTCAGCGATTGCAGCAGAAATAGTCCGTAGCCGGCGCCGCAATTGAGCAGCACCGCCAGCACCGCGTGAGGATCCTCCCCCGTTCGCTCCCGGCGCCGCAGCGTCCCGGCCGCCACAATCACGGCATAAACCAGCAGGAAGAGGATGCCAGCCGCGGGCTCCGCCAGGATTTTGCCGGATCGGCCCGACCAGGGCCGATTGATGGCCCAGAGCAGATGCTCGGCATAGCCGGCGGGAATGGCGAACAGGAGCAGGTCCGGCCACTGGTGACGCACGGTCGCATACGCCGCGAGACCCAGCAGGAAGGCGACGCTGACAAACACGAAATACGGCGCACCAACCGCCACCGCCGTAATCAGGCCCGTCAGGAGCGCCAGACCGAGCAGCCAGGGGGATTTTTGCCGCAACGCCACCGTCAGGTTGGCGCCGACCACGGCCAGCAGGAGCAGGCGCCCCCCGGTGGCCTCGAGGTCCAGCACCTGCGGCGCGCCAAAGAAAAACAGCCGCAGCGTGGAAAAATACAGCAGCGCCATGCCGGCCCCGCGAAAATAGCCCGCCACGAGCTCAAAGGATTTTTTCCAGAAGTAAGCGATCAGGAGCAGACCCGCGGCCAGCGCATAACCCGCCACAGCCGGAGCGACGGACGGCAGACCCGACCACGGCAGTGACAAAGCGAAGCCGACCCCACAGGTGAGGACGAGGACTCCGACGCTGGCGAACCAGTTTTGGCCGACCTCAAATTCCAATTCATCCTCGGACGGCTCAATCGCGGCGGGCTGGGCTGGCGCAGTCCTGACCGCATCAGCCGGAGTGACCGCGGGCGCCGAGACTTCAGCGAGGGGCGGGAGCTGCAGGTGCTGCTCGATGCGCGCCAACCGTTGCTCAAGCTGCCGGAAGGTCTCGGGCAGCGTCAGCTCGGGCTGAGGGGCGGGATCGGCACTCATGCTGCATCCAGTCGGTTGTCAGGGTTAAGGGTGTGGCGCCAGTCGCCCGGTCTGCCCGGATAGTTCATTCCCGGCGGGTCTGAAGCCCCGAATCCTGCCGCGGCGGGATGGGCAGGGTCGGGATGTAGGAGCCTGCTTGCAGGCGATTCGGAACGCCCGTGAACAGATCCTGCCCTGAATCGCCTGCAAGCAGGCTTCTACAAATGAGAGACGAATCAGGACGCATCGTTTGCATTCGGAGGGAGAGACACCATCGAACTAGCTGTCGCAACCGCCGCCACCACCGCTGCAGCTGCCGTGGCTCATCGCCGCCCCGGAGCCGGGATCGATGCCGGTGCCGAGTTCATCGGCCAACCCGCAGAGGGTCTGGTAATATTCCTCGCGCGGCAGTCCGAGCGCGTAAGACGCAAAGGTCTCGGCATCCTCGGCGGAGGCAAATTCGCCATAATTCACCGTGACGAGCTGGTAGAGGGCGAGGTAGGGCACCATGGCGAGCTGCGTCAGGTAGACCGGGTGCACAAAAAGAATGAATCCTTCCTCGGGCACGCCGCCTTTCGGCTCAGGAAAAGCGAACTCCCCCGGATTGAGCCGGGCGCTATCGAACACCAGGTCGCACGGGTAACGCACGCAGGTGCGATCCTTCAAAATAGCCTGCAATTCCGGCCAGCCGATGGCCGGGCCGTATTTCTCGAAAATCTCGGCGCCCTTGGCGGCGACGTGGGCGTTGAGCGACAGTTTCGCGTCGGTGGCGGTGAGTTGGGTGGCCATGGGGCGTGGGAGGGCGTTTGGGTGGAACTGCTGAGCGCTACACCCATAATGCCATAAGCGCCGCGACCCGGCTCCGCGTTTCTTGCGCAAGCCTGCTCAATCCTTGTGAAGCGCTGGATTTCCGTCGGATCGCGCGTGGCTGCCTGCGGCCATGCGTCCCAAGTTCGCCGCCGTCCGAACGGTTCTAAGGATTGTTTTTTGTGCGGGTGTCAGGCTGCGCAGATAACCGATGAGATCAGCCAGTTCGCCTTCGGAAATCTTGTCGCCAAAAGCCGGCATATAGATGGGTGGCTTGGGGCCGTTTGGGTCCAGTTTCGCCGGGTCCGGGATGCCCTCGGTGATGAACGATTCGAGGAAAACATCGGCGACATCATTGGCCGCCGTCAGGGCTGGAATCTGCTGATTGGCCTTGGCATTGCGATTCGGCACGCCGCCTTCACCGTCGGCGCCGTGGCAGCCGCCGCACCCGAATTTCAGGTAGACCGCCCGGCCACGCTCGATCGGCGACGCCTGCGACGGGATTTTCATGAACGCGGAGACGTCGGCTCCGGTCAGCGAGCCGAGGAAGGCAGCCAGCGCCCGGATCTCAGGCTCCGTGAAATTGTATTTTGGCATCACCGTTTCAGGGGAAACCGACGCCGGATCGCGAAAATGCTTCACAATCCAATCGGGGGCCCGTCGTTTGGTGACGTCATCGAGCGGCGGCCCGACCTTGCCGCCTTTGCCGCCAACCGTGTGGCAGCCGATGCAGCCTTTCTGGGCGAACAGCCGCTGGCCCAGCTCTGGACCGGGAATGCTCTTCATCGACACATAATGCTCCGTGAGCTGTTCCCCGGTCTGGCCCAGCATGAAAAGCGTGAGCGCCTCGACGTCGGCATCGCTTCGTTTCAGGGGCGGCATGCCGGAGCCGGGCACGACCTCAGCGGGTGACTTGAAGTGTTTTGCGAGCCATTGCGGACTCCGTTTCGCGCCGACCTTGTCCAATCCCGGGCCAAGGTTGCCCCCAAAGCCGCCGAGTTTATGGCAGCCGATGCAGCCCTGCTCGTCGAACAAGGCGCGCCCCCGCGCCAGCAGCGAGGAGCGGGGCACATCGGTGGCGGCGTGACACTTTGCGCACGATGCTTCGATATATTTCATTGCCAGCATCGGATGTTCCCAGTGCTCAACCCGGCCGTGCGCGGCCTCGCGTTCGGTGGCGCGCCCCTGGCCTTGATGGCAAATCGTGCAGCCAAACTTGTCAAACGGGTGCTGCGCGTGATTCGGATGGTAGGCGAGCGGCTGCTTGTAGCCGGCATAACCCGGATCCTCGACGGCGAGATGGCAGGTCGTGCAGCGGTCCACCCGTTGCAGGCCCGGCAGCACTATCTGCTTGATTTCAACCTGCAGGGCGCGGGCCAGCTCTTTTTGTTCCGGCGTGGCGGCGCGGCTGAGCTCCTGGGCGTTGTAGTCCTGCTGCCAGCGTTTCCATTCCCGGAATTCGTCCTTGTAGTAGCCTGCCAGCACCAGTCCCCCGACGGCGAGCCCGAGCAGTGCAAACCACGGATAGAATTTTTTCAAAGAGTCCATGGTTCAGTGCGGGATGACCGCCGCCGCCGCCCACGGCCAAACCCAGTCCCAGTTCGGCCCCCGGAAATAGGTGCCGATGACGGTGAGGATCACGGCGGTCACGACGCAAATAGTGAAGAGCGTAACCGCCACCCGGCGTTCGCGCGCGAACCAAACTCCGACGCCCGCCCGTTTGCGGTCGAGGTAGGGCAAAGCGACGAGCGCCACGAGCAGCAGCGCCGGCACGACCACTCCGCCCCAAAACGCCGAGTAAGCCACCAGTTCTTGCAGTCCCAAAAAATACCAGGGCGCCTTGGCCGGGTTCGGCGGATGCGTCGGATTGGCAAACTCCTCGAGCGGTGCGTTCCAAAACACACTCAGAAACATGACCACGGCCATCGTGGCCAGGAACAGAAGAATCTCGCGAAACACCAGGTGCGGCCAGGCCGGCAATTCATCCTCGGGGTCAAGACCCACGGCGGGCGACGTCCCCCGCGCCAGTTCCATCAGCCCATAGGTCTTGTTGGTGGAAAGCTGGCCGGTTGCCGACTGTTGCACGCGCACGTCGGGTTCGCCGGGCCGCGAAAGTCCGCCGTCCTTGCGCACGCGCCAGAGGTGGAGGGCGATCAAAAACCCGGCGACGGCGGGCAGCAGGATGACGTGCAGGACGTAAAAGCGGAGCAGCGCCGATTCGCCGACGATGTTTCCGCCCAGCAGGAGGAACTGGATTTTCTTGCCGACGACCGGCGCGTAGCCCGCGATGCTGGTCCCGACCGTGATCGCCCAGAAGGCCAGTTGGTCCCACGGCAGCAGATAGCCGGTGAAGGAAAGGACCAGTGTGAGGACGAACAAGCCGACGCCAACGGTCCAGTTGAATTCGCGCGGCGGCTTGTAGCCCCCGGTGTAAAACACGCGGCACATGTGCAGGAACACGCAGAGCACCATCAGGTGCGCGGACCACCGGTGCATGTTGCGCGCGATCATTCCCGCCGACACCACGAACTCTATGTCTTTCATGTTGTCGTAGGCATGGTCCGGGTGGGGGACGTAAAAAAACATCAGCGCCACGCCGGTGATGCACAGGATCAAAAAGAGATAGAGCGAAATCAGGCCCAGGCCCAGGGTGGAGGAGAATTGGAGCGAATGCCGGTGCACCTTGGCCGGGTGCAGGTGGAGCAGGAAGCTTGAAACCATCGCCTGCATCCGGCCCAGATTGCTTTCCGGCAAACCGACGCGAAAGATGGACTGGCCGACGCGCGTCCCGGTGAACGTCCGCCAAATCTGCTTGAGTGATTTCATGTTTTGATGACGAGGTTCTTGTCGTGGGTCACGGCCTGGTCCAGGTCAACGACCAGGCGCCCATCCTTGCTCAGGCTCACCAAGTGCCAGGTCAACCCGCGCGGCGAGGGGCCGCTGACTACGGTGCCGTCGGGGTCAAAATGGCTGCCGTGGCAGGGGCAGAGAAAAGGATATTTGCCGACGGTAGAGTTCACCGTGCAACCGAGATGGGGACAGATGCCGCTCATGGCGCGATAGGTGTTTCCTTTGCGCACGATGTACAGGCGCACCGCTTCAATGAAGGTCGCGGTGTCATCCGGATAGTCTCCTGGCCGGCCGGCCTTGAAACGCCGGCTCGGCTCATACAGGACATTCGGCACCAGCGAGCGCAGCGTGGCGAATCCGCTCGCGCCGAGCGCAAACAACGAAGCCAGCCAGCCGAGGGTCAACCAGATAAAATCGCGCCGGCTGTCGCCTTGGTCCGGCGGCGGCACCGGGGGCGCGGAGGGAGAGGAATGGCCTTGGTTCATAGGTCAGACGGGTTGGAGGGTTTCGACACGTTCCATGGTCACGGCGTGAGTGGGACAGCGCGCGGCGCAGAGTCCGCAGCGGATGCACGCGGTCTCGTCCTTGATAATCGCCGCCGCCTCACCGCGGGCGGGCCGGGCGCCGTAACGTGCGCTGACGAGCGCGGCGAGTGTTTCGTCGCCGTTCAAATCCGCCACGTCCACGATCCGGAGGCAGGACTCCGGGCACACATCGACGCAGCCGCCGCACAGCACGCAGAGGTCGCCGTCGAAAACCGGGCTGAGGTGGCATTTCAAACAGCGGGCCGCCTGCGGGCGCGCATCGGCCGCCGCGTAGGTGTTCTCAACTTCGGCGATGCCGACGCGGCGATCGATGGCGATCGCGGGCGGCTCCTTGCGCGGGAGTTTTTCGTAGCCGGGAAACATCCGGTGCGCGTTGTAAGTCGTCGTGCGAATCGTGACGGCCTCCGGGGGGGGGTCGCCGGTCAGGAACTTGGCAATGGAAAGCGCCGCCCGGCGGCCTTCCGCCACGGCGGTGATGATGATGCGCGGTCCGAACGCCACGTCGCCGCCGGCGAACACGTCCGGGCGCGAGGTCGCCAGCGTCTCGGGATCGGCTTCAATGCTGCTCCGCGAAGTGATCCGGAGATTGTCCTCGGAGCGGAGCCACGAAAGGTCCGCCGCCTGGCCGATGGCGAGAACGACCCCGTCGGCGGCGACCGTTTCCTCCGTGCCTTCCAGGAAGGTGGGATTGAAGCGCCGGTTCTGATCGAAAACCGATGCCACCTTGATCAACTCGATGCCCGAGACGCGTCCGTCCTTTCCCAGAATGCGTTTCGGCCCCCAGCGCGTGTGCAATTTCACGCCTTCCTCCACGGCTTCATCGATCTCGGCCTTCGTCGCGGGCATCTCCTCCAGACTCTCGAGGCAATACATGTGGACTTCGCGCACCCCGGCCCGCAACGCCTGGCGGGCCACGTCAAGGGCCACTTTCAAGTCGTCGGGGCCTTCCTTTTCTCCCCGGGTGAGTTGATCAAGGGTGGTCGTGGCCTCGCGCAAAATCTTGCGCATTGCTTCCGGACTCATGTCGTCGATCTGCCCTGCCTGCCGCACGACCGAGCGCGCCACATCGAACGCGACGTTGCCGCCGCCGATCACGACGACTTTCCCGTGGAGATTGACCTTGTAGCCGAGGTTGATGTTGAGCAGGTAGTCGATCGCGCGAAAGGTTCCGTCCAGTTCGACCCCTTCGATGTTCAGTTCGCGACTCTTATGGGCGCCAATGCCCAGGAAGATCGCTTCGAATCCATCCTGGGTGAGACTGGCCAGTGTGAAGTCGCGTCCGAGCCGGCTGTTCAGTTTGAGTTCCACGCCGAGATTGAGGACCGCCTGGATCTCGGCCTGGATGATCTCACGGGGCAGCCGGTATTGCGGGATGCCGAGGACCAGCATCCCGCCCGCCAGGTTCTGCGCCTCAAAAACGGTCACCTTGAATCCCATCAAGGCGAGGTCGTGCGCGCAGCCCATGCCCGCCGGTCCGGCTCCGACCACGGCGACGCGACGTCCCTGGCCGAGCTTGGCCCGCTCGGTGCGCTGCGTCGCCGGGTAAACCCGGTTGACGTCGAAACGCCCCGACTCCACTCCGAACTGCTCACAAACAAATCGTTTCAGCGCCCGGATCGAGACGGCGGCGTCGATGTCCTTCCGCCGGCATTTCACCTCGCAGGGCGCGGCGCATACCCGCCCGCAGATGGAGGCGAAAGGATTCGGCCGGCGCGCAATGATGTAGGCGTCTTCGTAACGCCCTTCGGTGATCGCCTGGACATAGCCGCCGGCGTCGGTGTGAACCGGGCAGCCTGTGCGACAGAGCACCTGGCGCTCGAAATACGCCACGTCCGGAATTGTGATGGAGTATTTCAAGGGCATTTCTGGAAGGAGGCCTTGGAGTCCGCCGCCAGCCGGTGCGGCATTCGGGCCGCACTCCGGTCAGCTACTTCTTGAAGGACCGGATAGAGGCGACTAGGGAATTGATCAGCTCATCGGACGCGTTTTCGGCGGGCTTCATCGTGTATTTCCCGCTCTTGTTTTTGACGCCTTCCTTGATCGCCTTGAACATTTGTTCGTCGGTAAACTTGGCCTGATTCTGGGGGTCGGTGAAGTTGATCGCGCCAATTTTTTTCCCCATCTTGGTGTCGGCTTTACCCTCCACCCCGTGACAACTGGCGCAGTGCTCCTCCCAATATTGTCTGGTTCCGACGGGCGAGTCTCCGGCGGAGAGCGAGGTTGCTCCGATCAATAGAACTGTCGCTCTGAGCCATTGGGTTGTTTTCATGGGTTCGAGTGGTCGAATTCTGAAGGGCTTGAGACGGCAGACCGCGCCTTCTCGCGCGGTTATTGGCCAGATATTAGAAGGTATCGGGAAATATGCTCCACCCTAGTTGCTTAAAGCTGCGCATTTCTTGCGGTTGAACGGGCGGGTGTCGCACGTAGCCGGTCATATCCTATGGGCGGTCATGGAATCCGTGCGGCGCGCGCATTTCCAGGACTCCGGCATCGACGCGAGGCGGTGCGTCGACCCGGTCGGGTCAGAATGGAGCAACCGAGGAGACCGGCCGCTCGACCGAGGGCCGTTCGTTGGCCTTGGTGAGCTGGCCTTGCAGGATCGGCACCGCCATGCGAAGCATGATGGTGTAGAGCAGCAGGCCGAACGCCCAGATGCCGAGGCACACCAGGGTCTCGTTGAGCGAGGGCACGTAGTCGACGATCGCGCCGAGCGGCGTGGGGATGAAACCCGGGATGACGAGGCCCATGCCCTTTTCGATCCAGATGCCCACGATGCTGAGCACGCAGGCCACATTGAGGTATTTCAGGCCGCGACTGAGCGGCAACACCAGCAGGACCATCGCGATGAGATTGAAGGTGATGGCGGTCCAGATCCACGGCACGAGCGCATAGTGACCGTGCAGACCAACGAAGAGATACTTGGCCGAGGCCCCGTGGGTGGTGCCGGAATAGAATTCCTTGAACACCTCGCACACGAGCAGGAAGACATTGATGATCATCGAAACCTGCACGATGCCCCGCAGGATGAGCAGGCTGCGATCGGTGATCATCAGACGCTCGGTCATCCGGGACCGCACAATCTGATCCATCTCGCGGGTCGCCATCAGCACGCGCAGCGACGCGCTGGGCAGGCGCAGGATGCGTGACGGCACCTCCGCCAGGGCCGTGGCCGCGCGCGAGGTGCCGTGCAACGCGGAGACTTCGCCAAACTGATCGCCCGGCTGCGCGGTGCGGGTGATGCGGACGCGGCCACTTTCCACCCGCTTTACCACGACGCTGCCTTGCAGCACAAAAAAAGCAAAGTCGGACGAGGTGCCCTGCCGCAGCAGTACCTCGCCGGCGGCGACTTCGATGACGGAAGCCGCCTGGAGCGCGAGTTCGCGATCAGCGACCGGCACCGGCGCCATCTCCGGCAGCAGCCGGGCAAGGCGGTCAAAATCCTGGAGGGTCGCAGCCCGGCCGGACCGGCTGCTGGCATCGGCACCCGCGCCCAGTTCGGTGGCGGGACCGGCGGCGGTTACCCGGCGGATGACCTGCAGGGCCAGGATAATCAAGGCCGGTCCGGCGGTGAAGGCCGAGGCGAGAAACCGCGGGCCGACGATCGAGGCGTTCCAGAACGGCCGCCCGCCCAGCCCGACGTAGAGGAAGGCCGTGACCGTGTGAATGGAAATCGCCCAGACAATGGCGAGGAAAACAAACGGAATATAAAACCACTTCGCCGGTTTTTTCTTCTGGTAGCGGCAGTACAACAGGTAGCCGCAGATATAAATATTGAGGAACAGATAGCCGTTGAGCACCAGGACGTCCCAGCTGAGCATCGAATTGGGAAAGTTCATCTGGCCGATGCCGGGGATAAGGTGCCAGAAACGGTCGGGCCGGCCGAGGTCGACGGTCACGAACGCCAGGCACATGATGATGGCGGCGACCGCGAGCAGTTCGCCGAAGATGACGAGGTCGTGCAGTTCCTCGTTGTCGTAGATATAGACCGGGATGACCATCATCACCGCGGCGGCGGCCACGCCGACGAGGAAGGTGAAGTTGGCGATGTAGACCCCCCATGAAACCTCGTCGCTCATGCCGGTGACCACGAGGCCGTGGACCAGTTGCTTGGCGTAGGCGTTGAGCCCGAGCAGGACGATCGCCGACAGCACGCCCATCCAGGCGTAGTAGCGCCAGTCGCCAACGAAGGCGAGTCGGGCGCTCCGCTGGAGAAAGACCAGGTAGTTGCGGGCAGCGGTGATCATTTTGCGATGGAGGCCGGGAGCCCGTCGAAGGTCGTGGCCCAAGGATGCCGTTGGAATGTCGTGGGGCTCATTTGTCGAAGTAGTAGAAGAACCGGGGATTGGTGCCCATTTCCTCCTTCAGCTGGATGAAGACGCGCTTGGTGCGCAGGATGTAGGAAATCTCACTCTCGGGATCCAGGATGTTGCCGAACTTGCGCGCGCCGACGGGGCAGACTTCCAGGCAGGCGGGATATTTTCCGACGCGGGTGCGTTGGATGCAGAAATGGCATTTCTCCATCACGCCTTGCTTGCGGGGCCGGTTGCCGAGGTAGGCCATCTCCGGATTGAGGCGATCCGCCGGAATCTCGGGCTTGGTGAAATTGAAGCGCCGCGCCCAGTAAGGACACGCGGCTTCGCAATAGCGGCAGCCAATGCACCAGTCGTAGTCGATGACCGTGATGCCGTCCTTCTCCTGCCACGTCGCGTTAACGGGGCACACCTTCACGCAAGGCGGATTCTTGCACTGCTGGCACTGGATCGGCATGTAGAAAAACCCTTTGTCGGGGACTTCCTTGTCGTCGTAGGTGTGATTGCCCTTCTCGACGTCCATCGAGCCGTGCGGCATCTTGAGCACGCGGATGTATTGGATCTCCGGGCTGCGCGACTGGTTGTTCTCGGCCACGCAGGCGTGCACACATTTGCGGCAGCCGATGCAGCGCGTGAGGTTGAGCGCGTAGACAAACTCGACCCCGTCCATCGGCCTGAGGTCGCGCACGTGCGGACGGATGCCGTATTGGTGTTCGACCTCGTTCGTGATGCGCGCGAGCACCTGCTTCATTTCTTCCGGCGACAGCTCCTTGTAGTATTTCTGCAAGAACTGCTCGGTGGTGGAGAAGTCCTTCAGTTCCCGCAGGGGGGAGAGGCTGGCGGCCAGGGCCGAGAGGCCCGCGAAGGCGGCGGTCGAACGGAGAAAACTCCGCCGATCGAGCGGGCCGCCGGGCGGGGCGGTGGTGGGCGTGGTGTCGGGGAGGGGCATGTCAGGGCGTGGTTGCTGAGTGAGCCGCGGGAACAGTCGGGGTGCGGAGCGCGTGCGGCCCGGGGGCCGGCACCCGGGTGGGGATGCGCGGCGCGTGCGGATTGTGGCAGTTGG
>JANMVS010000175.1:0-4600 GCA_031392885.1 Verrucomicrobiota bacterium | reverse complement strand
GTTTCGCCCCTTGCCTGCCCTGAGCCTGGTCGAAGGGGCGAAACTGGTTAGGGCGTGTATTCAAACCCGCAGCAGCGTGAATTTTTTGGAGGTGCGGAGACCGGCCCTCCACCCGGCAAACGGGCGCAGCAGCGGATGTTTGAAGATACGCCCTAGTGGTTTCCAAAACCGCTCCGTTGGGTTGAAGGGCAACCCGCTGAAAGCAGCGAAGAACCCAAAATTTCCTCTGCAGGTGTTCCTTTCGTTTCTTTCGTGGTGACCTCCGATTGCATGAGTGGAGGGCCCGTGTTGCTGCGGGCCGAGGCTCGCAGGGACGCGAGCCCTCCATTTCGCCTCGGGAATTATTCTGGAAAACCCAGTCGCAACGCAGGAGACGCGCTCGTTCGACTTTTGTTCAGGGCGCGAGCGCTTTTTGCAGATGCGGCACCAGGCGTTTCGTGAACTCCACGGAATCCGGACCGGACAGGTGCGACCACTCGGGACAGGTGAAACTGCTGAGTTCCGGGTAGTCTTCGAAATAGATGCCCGGTGCCCCGGTCTCGTTGAGGATGCGGGTCCAGGGGCCGGCGCGGGGCGTGATCCTGTCCTCGATCTTCTTGACCTCACTCTCGAATGGATACCGGACGAACACGATTTTGCCGCCGCGAGCGCGGAGCTTTTTCACCGCGGCTACCGTGTCGGCGAAACGCTTCTCCATCGCCTCGCCCATGCCTTTGGCAAAGGCTTCCGGCGGCACGAAGCTGGGCGGGGGCGGCGGGGTGAACAATGCCGGCCAGCCATACTTGACCCGGTCCTGCAGTGCCCCGGGCTGGGCGCAAGCGTCGGTCATCCGCGTGCGCCGATCCCGTGCGGTCGTCTGAAAATACGGCGGCAACGCCGGCCCGCCCGCCCCGGGGCGATTCGGAATGGGCAACCGGATAAGCAGCTCCGCCAAGGTGAGGTCCTCCTGCTTCAGGAAGGCGACATGCTCCTCGAGAATCATGCCGAGATAATGGCCGGAGCGCTGGGCCCAGGTCCTGGTCTGATAACGTTTCAGCGCCTTGAGTGAATTTTGGTACGGCGGAGACGGCGGCGGGGCCAGCCACATGAGCGGAATCAGGCTCGCGATGATGGTGCCATGGAAGGTCTCGTCGTTGGCCAGGTTTTCCAGGATCGGGTAGGCGCAACTGCCAACGAGGGCGAGTTGGACCGGACGATGGCCCAGCCCTTGCTCGATGGCATCGAGATCCGTGTCAAACAGGGCGCGCGAGTCGCCGATCACGACGATGGAATCCGGTTTCACCTTCTCGCGCCAGTCGGCCCACAGGTCGGAAGTGTCATTCAACGTGGGGGCATAGCCCAAAGTCCGGCTGCGGATTTCCCACGCGACTGCCGCGCTAAGCGTCAGCAGCGCCGCCGCCAGCGCCAGACCGCGCCACGGCAGGTCGGGGATGGTCCGCTCAAAATTGGAAATAGATGAAGGCATTGCCGGTTCCTTGGGTGAGAATGATGGCGGACAGCATCAACGTCCAGAGCGCAACGACGAGCCCGCGGGGCATTTTGGCGACGACCGCCTCGACCGTGGTATCGCGCAAGTTCCAATGGGCGACCAACAGGCCAGCCGTGACAAGGCCGACCTGCAGGATTTCCCGAGTGGTCAGGATCGCGACGCCCTTCGGCACCATGCCGATCATGGCCCCGATGAGATGGGCGGCCGTTGTGAAGGTGGTCGCGCGGAAGAACACCCACGCGAAGCAAACTGCGGCGTAGGTCGCCAAGACGATGAACAGACGCCCGAGAAAACCACGCGCCCAGTGCGGTTCCTTTGTGACGGCGGTCAACACCCGCTCGAATACGAGGTAGAGTCCGTGCAGCAGACCCCAGACCACAAACGTCCAGGAAGCGCCATGCCACAGTCCGCCGATGAACATCACGATCATCAGATTGAGCGCAGCCTTGGCCGGACCCGAACGATTGCCGCCAAGCGGAATGTAGAGGAAGTCACGCAGAAACGTGGAGAGGGAGATGTGCCAGCGCCGCCAGAAATCCGAGAAACCCGACGCGGCGTAGGGGAAACGGAAGTTGTCCTTCAGGTGGAACCCGAGGCACAGCGCCGCCCCGATCGCACAGGTCGAGTAGCCCGCGAAATCGAAGAAAATCTGGCCGGAAAACGCCATCACGCCGGTCCACGCGTCGAGGGCCTGCAGCGGGCCGGCAAAGGCGAAAACCGCTTCCGCCGAGCTCGTCAGCATCGTGTCGGCGAGGACGATTTTTTCGAACATGCCCAGGGTCATCAGCATCAGGCCCCAGCCGAACTGGCCCGCCCGCAAGCCCGGCGCGGTGGTGAGCTGCGGCAGGAAATCCGCGGCGCGCACGATCGGGCCGGCCACCAGCTGCGGGAAAAAGGACACCGCCAGCGTGAAATCGCGCAGCGACTTCGTCGGCTTACACACGCCGCGATAGACGTCCAACGTGTAGGAGAGGGAGTGAAACGTGTAGAAGGAAATGCCGATCGGCAGGAAGACGTCGAGGTGGGGCGGCTGGTAGGCGATCCCGGCGCGGGCCAGCAACCATTGAAAATTCTCGAGCAGAAAATTGCCGTATTTGAAAAACCCCAGCATGCTCAGGTTCGAGGTAATGCTGGCGATCATCCAGGCCCGCTTGCGACCGGGCTCCTGCGTCTCCGCGATGCGGGCGCCGAGGAAAAAGTCCAGCGCCGTGGTGGCAAACAGGAGCAGGGCGAACGGTGGGTTCCACGCGCCGTAGAACAGGTAGCTCGCCACCAGCAGCACATTCTTGCGGGCCTCCCACGAGCGGAGCGTCCAGTACACGCCCAGCACCAGGACAAAAAAAACGACAAAGGTAAGTGAATTAAACAGCATTCGGCGTGAACGAGCTGACGGGAAATTCGTTGCAGCCAATCTTGGCGCAGGAAAATCGCAAGCCTGTTTCAGAAAAAATCTGCCGGTAAAAGCGGACGGAGTTAACATCCATGGGCAAGCCCCGAGGCATATGAATTGGGCGGGCGGGTCTCCGGACCAGCCGCGGCCCGTCAGGAGACGGGCCCTCCACCCGGAACCTGCGGGGCTGATCGCCTCGCGACCCATCCAAGCCGAAGCCTTTCGACCGGCTTACGGTCCACGACAAGTATCGGACCCCACTGCGAATGACCCGGCAGGCTGAACTCAGATGCCGCCTGCGGGGACCAGAAATTAGCGCACCAGCCGCCGCGCTCCGTCGATTACCTTGTCCCATTGCAGCGCCGGGCCCGGATCGGTCTTGTTCGTTTGGATGTGGAAATGGCCCAGCACGCCCTGATACTTCGCGAGCTCCTCGTCCGGCAGTTTCTGCAGGACCAGGTGACCGGCCGCGTCACGGGGATAGTCCAATTTGATTTTGGGAAACACCTTCGCGAGGGTCGCGGTGAGGCGGATGAGCGCGGCATATTGCTGGGGCGTGAGATCATACTGCACCAGGTTGACGCCCTGCACCACCCCCGTCACCGGCGCGGGACGGACGGGCCGACCGGTGAAATTTTTCGTCCGGATCAGCGGGTCGCCGAAACGCTCCGGCACCTTGATATACGGCTGGCCCGCGGGATCGCGCTGATACCATTCGTCCAGCACCGAGGATTCTGCCGGCGGATAGGCCCCCATGTTCGCAATCTCGATGCCGATGGAACGGTCATTGGAAGTGGTGGCATGCCGCGCCCGCTCCTTCAGGTCCAGCGTCTGATAAAGGGTGCCGTCGATATCCAGCATGAAGTGAACGCTGAGTCCCCGGTGGTCGTGCAGGACATTGAAGCAATTCTTGCTGATGCCGCACACGTCGTAGTGCAAAACGAACTGGTCGACGACCCGCTGCAGCGCGGCCAGGTCCCAACCGCCGCCGCGAAACCGCTCCACGTCCTCGGGCGAAAGCGAATTGCGGCGGAGACTGTAGCGGTTCGGCGTGGTGAGGTCTTTCACCGTGCCCGACGTTTTCTCCCAGTCACTCACCTCGATCGGACTGAAGCGTCGCTCCACCCGGTAGGCATCGTAGCCACCCGGGTCCATCCAGGTGACGACGCGGGTGCCGGTGTGGAAGAGCTGCCCGGCGACGATAATCTCGTCCCCTTTGCGCGCGAGCGGCTTGCCCGGACGGTGAAGCTGGCAGCCGGTCACGACGAGCAAACCCAACACCAAGGCAGTCAGTACGAAGGGACGGAGGCAGCTTCTCATGGGGGTGACGGCCAGTGCAGCGCGGGAACTGCTCCAGCTCAACCGTGAAAGTCAGGCTTAGCAGGATCCATGCAGCCTCGGCCGAAAAACGCGTTTTTTGCCCGTGACGGGAAGTAACAGGGCTGGGCTGTAGCCGGGGTCGCTGACCCCGGTGACCGGCCTCAGCGAGGCCGGCTACAAAAAGGAGCTGTTACCTAGGAGTTAACCACAGATGGACACAAATCCACACAGATTAATGAGAGAAGCGGCCCGCCGAGATTGAACGCTCGAGACTACTCACCAAACAGTGACGAAGTGAAACATCGTTGGTCGGGCGGTTTTCATTCTGGATCTGTGTCAATCGGTGTTCATCTGTGGTTTCCGAATGAATCGTCATGGCTTAATTGACCTGTCCCTTGTTT
>JANMVS010000164.1:0-8353 GCA_031392885.1 Verrucomicrobiota bacterium | reverse complement strand
GAGTTCGACGCCAGCCGTCGGGCCAAGGTCCAACTTGTCAACCTCGGCATTCTCGGTCGCGACGAAATGGAAGGCGTCAACGAAACGCTTGATGCCGCCGCCCTGACCTATGTGGCCGCGTTCGTGGCCTCGCTGGGCAGCTTGCTCCACATTTTGCTGATACTCTCCGGGAATCGCCGCGACGACTGAGCTGGCCACGATCCGTATTTCCAGCGCCGGCGCGTTTCGCGCCGGTGTTTTCCTATGCCGGATCCATGCAGTAGAAAACCGCGGATTACGCGGATCAGCCGTCGCCCGGCCTATGGCTGACAAGTCGACCCGGCTATTTCAGAGCCAAGACCAGCCTGGAGCCAACCGATCTAATTACGCACCGGAGATGGCGGTTATCCCCCTCAATCGGTAGGGCGAGTCGTCCCCGACGAGCCGCTCGGCCGAACGGCTCATCCGGCCGGTCCGCCATAGTTCCGCCGGGGCGGGACGACGGCGGAAGGATGTCAAACCAGCGCACGGCGCTGGGCGCGCCGTTAGCCATTCGCGGCGGGCCCAGCGGTCCGCCCTACCAAAAGTCCAGGAGCAGCCAGTAACGGGTATATGCCTCCTCAGTAACCTCCGCTCAGAAATCAAACCGGTCGATATTCGCTTGGTTGAAGATGTAGGGCTTTCCCAGCAGGATGTTGTCGCCCTTGATTTCGAAGGAGCCGAGCGAGCCGGCCTTGAACGTAGTGGCCCCGGCCTTGAGTTCGTCCTTGGCCAGCGCCGCGGCGGCGTAGACGGTGAGATAACCCAGGTTCTCGGTGTTCCAGAGCATGACGCTCTCCGTCACGCCCTCGTGGACATAGCGCTTGTTCTCGTTGGGCAGGCCGAGGCCGATGACCTTCACCTTGCCGGTTTTCCCCGCCTGCTTCACGGCTTCCGCGGCACCCGGGGTGCCGGGCGTGCAAATGGCCATGAGCAGTTTCAGCTGGGGATGCGCGCTCATCAGTGCGGTGGCCTCGGACTGCGCTTTATCCTTGAGGTCGTCACTCGGCCGCACCGCGACGAGCTTCATCTTCGGATATTTTTCGGCGAGCCGCACCCCGATGTGCTTCAGCCACTCCCGCTGGTTCCCGGCGGTGAGCGTGGCGGTGATGATGGCGAATTCGCCTTCTTCGCCGCACAGTCTCGCCGCCTCGTCCAGCAAACCATAGGCGATGCCCTGCGGGGTGGCTTGGTTGACAAAGAACGAGCGGGCATCGGGCAGGGCGTCGGCGTCGTAGGTGAGGACCTTGATGCCCTGCTTCTGCGCCTTGCGCAGCGCGGTGGAGAGGCTCTCCTTGTTCTCGGCCGCGACGGTGATGACATCGACGCCGAGCGTGATCCAGTTTTCGACAATCTCATTCTGTTTGGCGGCGTTGCTGTCGGTGGGGCCGTCGAAAAGCAACTCGACTCCGAGTTCCTTGGCGGCTTTGTCCGCGCCGGCCTTGCAGGAGATGAAGTAGGCATTGCCCTTGGCCTTGGGCATCATGGTGATCATGAGCCTGGTGTCGGCGGCGAAGACCGGAGTCAGGCCGGCCAGCAGCAACCAGCACAGCAGAGTGGAAAGACGGGGCAGGAGTTTTTTCATGAGGGTGGGGGAATTTGGAGGGAAGTCTTCAGAAGCAGACAACCACGGATTACACGGATTGACACTGATGGAGGGGAACCGGGGCGAGATTGTTTCGGATTTATCAGCGTCTATTGGCGAGAATTAGCGGTTAAGAAATCTAGCGTGAGTAATCTCAGTGTACGCAAACTCAGGTTCATCCCTGCCATCCGTGGTAAAAGAACGGGTCCGGTTCACCCAGCCTGATGGCGGGTGCGCAGGGCAGACAAGATTTTTGGCAGAATGCTTCCGGTCAATGCGAGCAGCAGCAACGCACCGGTCAAAACGCCGGACATTTCCTCGGCGGCGTTCAGGCGGATGACCACGGGCAGGCAGGCCAGTCCGTTTTTCAGGACCGCAATGGCTGCGACTCCGAGCAAGGTGCCGGTGACACTGCCCCGGCCGCCGAAGATGCTGGTGCCACCAAGCACGACCGCGGTGATGGCAAAGAGCTCATATCCCGTGCCGGCGTCGGCCTTCGCTTGGCCGAGACGGGCCGTGTAGATCAAGGCCGCCAAGGCGACGATGAGGCCCGCCAACACATAGGCCAGGGCTACACGCCGCTCCACAGGCAACCCGGCATAACGCGCTCCCTCGGGAGAAAAACCGATGACCCGGAACGAGCGCCCGATCGTCGTGCGATGCACCAGCACCCAGACCACGACGGCGACGAGGAGGAACAGCCACGCCTGGGTGGGCAGGCCCAGCCAGCGTTCTTGTCCGAGGAAGAGAAAGTTGGCCGGGAAATCGGTGTAGGTCACCGCGCCATGCGTGATCGCCTCGGCCAACCCGCGGAAAAGTGAGTAGGTCCCCAGGGTCACGATCAGGGGCGGCAGGCGCAGACCCGTGATGAGGGCGGCGTTGAGTCCGCCCCCGAGCACGCCGACGCCGAGGGTCAATCCCGCGGCGATCGGAATCGACAGCCCGCCATCGTGCCAGAGTTTGCCGAAGAGAATGGCGCACAGGCCAAGCAACGAACCGACCGACAAATCGATCCCCGCGGTCAGGATCACGGGCGTCAGCGCCAGCGCCAGCAAACCAATTTCGCAGGAGTGCCGGAGAATGTCGAACTGCCGGTCGATCGTGCCGAAGCCCACGACCAGGCCCCGCCGGTTGGTCGTGGTGCCGTAATGATAGAAGAGCAGCCATTCCACCACGAGCACCGCCAGCAGCAGAGTCTCGTAGCGGAGCACCACGGACTTCCAGCCGGCGGAATTGGATGGGGGCAAATTCATGGCTGAACCAGCAGATCGCGGGTGACGCGGATTGACGCGGATGGATTTTCGAAACCCGTCATCCTGATCCCGCCTTGGCGGGAGAAGGATCCAGCAGGATATCCGCCGGCGACCAGGCTCATGGATTCTTCGCTGCGCTCAGAATGACAGGCGGGGCGGGCTGGCTCGGGATCCGTGTTCATCCGTGTCATCCGTGGTTAAATTTTCTGTCTCCGGCTGCGCACCCCGTCGGCGACAACGGCGAGCAGGATGATCGCCCCTTGGATCGCTTTTTCCCAATAGGCCTCGATATGCAGGTGCGTGAGCGCCGGCGAGATGCACGCCAGCAGCAGCAGACCGGCGAAGGCGCCCCACACGTTGCCGCGTCCGCCGGAGATGGCCACGCCCCCGACGACGACGGCGGCAATGACTTTTAATTCCATGCCCGCCCCCGCCATCGGTTGGACCTGCGGTGACTGCACGATGTTCATGGCCGCCGCCAGCCCGGCCAGGACACCCAGGAGAACAAAAACCAGAAAAGTCACCAGCTGCGGTCGGATGCCCGCGAGCCGCGCCGCCTCGGCCTCGGTGCCCACGGCATAAACCCAGCGACCCGCCGCGACGTGGCGCATCGCCAGGCCGAATCCGACCAGCAGCAGCAAGGCCGCCCCGATGAGCGTCCACTGACCGGCAGCCTGACTGAGCCCAAACCACTGCACTGGGTCGGGCAGATTAACAAACGCACCTTGCTGCACCAGATTCAGGCCCTGCCGCAGCATGACCATCGTGGCCAGGGTCACGACGATCGACGGCAGTCGCAGGCCGGCGACCAGGATCCCGTTGATGCCGCCGAGCAAAGCGCCGATCGCCGCCGAGGCCGACACCACCAGCGCCAGGGGCCAGCCGCGCGCGGCGAGCAGTCCGGCGCAGATGCTGCACACGGAGAACTGCGAACCGACCGAGATATCAATCTGGCGGCAGATGATGACGAGCGCCATGCCGCACATCACCACCAGCGTCGGTGCCTCGCGGGTGACGAGTGACAGCAGCGGCTGCGCCTGGTAGAAACCGGGGGCAAAGATCGCCATCATGAGCAGAACCAGGCCCAGGGCGGCGGTGACGGAGATTTCGCGGAAATAGCGCTTCATGCCGTGCCTTTGGTGTGATCCTGACCCAGCGCCGCCGCCATGACGGTGTGCGGGTCGGAGTGGCCGGGGAGAATCGCCGTGAGCGTGCCGCCGCGCATGACGCCGATGCGATCGCTCATGCCGAGCACTTCCGGCAGGTCGCTGGAAATCATGATGACCGCCAGACCCTCCTTCGCCAGCCGGCGGATGATCCGGTGAATCTCGCTCTTGGCCCCAACATCCACGCCCTGGGTGGGTTCATCCAAAATCAGCAGTTTCGGTTTGGTCGCCAACCAGCGGGCGAGCGACACTTTCTGCTGGTTGCCGCCACTCAGACTCCCGCCGGGGGCGTCAGGTCCGGCGCATTTCACCGCGAGATCCCGGATGAAATCGAGGGCCACGGCCTGCTCGGCGCCAGCGCGCAGCCAGGCACCCGGAAACAGCCGGGAGTGGATCGCCATGGTCAGGTTCTGCGCAATGGGCATTTCCAGCACCACGCCGTGACGGCGGCGGTCCTAGGGCACATAAGCGAGGCCCAAGGCAACGGCCTCGGAGGGAGATTGCGGGGCGATGCGTTTCCCGTTGAGGAAAATTTCTCCGGCGTCCGCCGGGGTCAGACCAAAGAGTGTGCGGGCCAGTTCGGTCCGGCCGGCGCCGACCAGCCCGGCCAGTCCGAAGATCTCGCCGGCGCGAACCGCGAAGCTCACCCCCCGCACTCCGGAAGCGGCGCACGCCACGTTGCTCAGCTGCAGCACGGTCTCACCCGGCTCGGACTCGGCCGGCGGATAAAGCTGGGCCACCTCACGACCAACCATGAGCTTGATCAGCCCGGCCTCGGTGATGGCGCCCACCGCTTGCGTGCCCACACTTTCGCCGTCGCGCAGCACGGTGACCCGATCGGCCAGGGTGAAAATTTCCTCCAGCCGGTGCGAAATGTAGATGATACCCACGCCGCCGGTGCGCAGCTCCCGCACCACGGCAAACAACCGCTCCTGTTCGCGATTGGTCAGAGAGGCGGTGGGCTCGTCCATGATGACGATGCGCGCGCCGGCACCGACGGCGCAGGCGATTTCGACCAGCTGCTGCTCGGGCATCGAAAGCGAACGAACCTCGGCGTCAGGGGCGATGGCGGCACCGATGCGGGCGAGCAACTCTTCGGCGCGCTGGCGGCGCGTCCCCCAGTCAATCCGCCGTGTGGCCCCGGCGGGCTCCAGCCGGAGCCCGATATTTTCCGCGACCGTGAGGTCGGGGAAAAGCGCGGGTTGTTGGTAGATACATGCGATGCCCAGTTGCTGGGCGAGGGTCGGCGTCAGTCCGTCCAGCGTCCGTCCCGCCACCGTGATCTCCCCGGTATCAGGCTGGTGCGCCCCGGTGATGATTTTGATGAGCGTGCTTTTGCCCGCACCATTCTCGCCGAGCAGGGCATGCACCTCGCCGGCCTGCAGGTCGAAATCCACGCCCCGCAACGCCCGCACGCCGCCGAAGCTTTTCGCGGCGCGACGCAAGGTCAGGAGTGGGGTGGGGGTAGGGTGGCCCGGCATCATGCAGTGATCGTCCGGGACTGGAGCGGAGGATTCGCCTCATGGCACGCTCAAACAACAATCACGAGGCCGGACATTTCACCGCGCAGATTCCGTGTGGAGGGCCTGTCTCCTGACGGGCCGCGGCTGGTCAGGAGACCAGCCCTCCAAGGACATTATCCCGGGGATTGCCTCAGGATGTTTATTTCCTTTGGGTCCAATGCCCCGGAACTCGTTCCGGGGATCGTTACCTGCATCGGTGTCTATCTGTGTTCATCTGTGGTTTCCGACTGAATCGTTACGGCTCAGTCCAGATGAAACACTTCGTTCAGGCTGCGGGCCACCGGGCTACCATCGGGGTTAGTTGGCATGAGGTCGCCCATGAATTTCCACCAGCGTTGGCAGACCTCGGTCCGAGCGACGGCTTGCCACCGGGCCTCGTCCTCAATCTCGACATAGGCGAACAGCTGGTGCGTCTGCGGGTCGAGGAAGATCGAGTAATTGTGACTGCCGTGGGCCCGCAGCACGGCGGCGAGTTCGGCCCAGATCGGCTGGTGCCGGGCGCCGTACTCCGGTTCGCGGCCGGGGTGGACGGACATGATGAAGGCTTTGCGGATCATAAGGGGGGCCGGAAGGCATACGGAGGCGGAGGGCCGGGAGCACGCTTGTAATTTATATGATTGACCTCAATCATATAAAATCCTTTGGTGCTGGGCATGCGCGTGCCCCGGCAGCTTGTCGACCAGCGCCGGGAGGAGCTTCGCCGCCTCATCCGGCGCGATGGCTTCCTGCCGGTGGCCGAGATTTGCCGCCGGTTGGCGGTGTCCGAGGCGACGGCCCGGCGCGACCTCGTTGCGGTGGAGGCCGACGGCCACATCACCCGAACCTACGGCGGCGCCCTGGCCGACTACAACAGCTCGTTTGCCTCCGTGGCGGAACGCGCAGGACGGGCGCGGCCGGCCAAGGCCCGGATCGCCGAACGCGCCGTGGCCCAGATTCCCCGGTCGGGCACGATCTTTCTCGATGCGGGCACCACCATTGAAACCGTGGCCCGGGCCCTGACCCACCGCCGCGATCTTCTCCGGCTGGTTGTGGTGACGAACAGCCTGGCGGCCGCCACGGTCCTGGGGGGCGCCCCGGGCATGGAACTCCATGTGTTGGGCGGCATGTTTCTCCACCGGCAAGCCGCTCTCATGGGGGCCCGGGCCATCCAGGCACTCCACGGCTGGTCCTTCGATGCGGCGTTTCTGGCGGGCGAGGGGATGGATGCGGCGGGCATCAGCAATTCCCACGAACATATCGCCAGTTTCCAGCAGGCGCTCCTCAGTCACGCCCGGCAGGTGTACTTCTGTCTTGATGCCACGAAACTGGGGCGCGCCACGCCCCATCGCGTGGCGACGTGGCGCCAGCTGTCCGTCCTCATCACCGACGCACCCGCCGCGAAATTGGCCGCCGCGGGGATCAGGCTTCCGTCCGCCAAATATCTGCACGCCTGATCTCACCCGTGAAAACATCCGCCCCCTCTGACGTCATCGCCCGCCTGCTCGATCTTTCGCACCAACTCGGCCGCGAGGATCGCCAACTCGCCATTTTGGGTGAGGGCAACACGTCCGCCCGCCTCTCCGCCGACACTTTTGCGGTCAAGGCCAGCGGCTCCAACCTGGCCACCTTGGCCCCGTCCGGGGTCACCACCTGCCGCTTCGCGCCCTTGGTCTCCCTGCTCGACGCCGGCAAACTCGCCGACCCCGCCGTCGATGAGCGCCTCCTCGCGGCGCGCGTTGATCCCGCGGCGAAAAAGCCCTCGGTTGAGGCCATGTTTCACGCCTGGCTGCTCACCCTGCCCGGGGTGAATTTCATCGGCCATACACATCCGGTGATGGTGAACAAAATCCTCTGCACCCGGCACGCGCGCACCTTTGCAACCCGCCGCCTGTGCCCCGACGAAATCGTGTGCTGCGGCACGGAGTTCGTCCTCGTGCCGTATGTCGATCCCGGCCTCAAGCTCGCCCAGGCGATCCGCCGCGCCGTCGTGGCGTACGTCCGACGCCTGGTCCGCCCCCCCCGCGCCATTTTGCTCGAAAATCACGGCCTGATTGCGCTCGGCGGAACCCCGGCCGCCGTGCTGGCGACGACGCTGATGGCGGTGAAGGCCGCCGAGATCTACGCCGGCGCCGTGGCGTTGGGTTCGCCGCGTTTCCTTTCGGCCGCCGTGGCCGCGCGCATCGCGGGCCGCCCCGATGAACTTTACCGCGAAAAAATGCTTGGTCTCCGCTGACCGCAATAACTTTACCACCATGCCCACCTATAAATTCGTGAACTATCTCTGGGACGATGACCACGCCGCGTCGCTCGATCCGGTCGGTCGCCTGATCTACCGTTCCAACCTCCTCGGTCGCGACCAGCGCATCACCAACACCGGCGGCGGCAATACCTCCGCCAAGCTCACCGAAAAGGATCCGCTCACCGGTCAGCCGACCGCGGTGCTCTGGGTCAAGGGCTCCGGCGGCGACCTGCGCACGAGTTTACGCGAGAATTTTTCATCGCTGTATCAGCAAAAACTGCTCGACCTGCAGTCGCTCTACGCCGCCCGCGCCGACCAGGGGCTCAAGGCGCCGGCGGAAGACGACATGGTGGGCATGTACAACCACACCACGTTCAACCTGAACCCGCGACCGTCCTCCATCGATACCCCGCTGCATTCTTTTTTGCCGGGCAAGCATGTCGATCACATGCACCCGAACGCGATCATCGCCATCGCGGCTTCGGCCAACTGCGAGCAGCTGACCCAGGAAATCTTCGGGGGCGAGATGGCCTACGTGCCTTGGATGCGGCCGGGCTTTGAACTCGGCCTCGCCATGCAGGAAATCGTCC
>JANMVS010000157.1:0-1591 GCA_031392885.1 Verrucomicrobiota bacterium | reverse complement strand
CTCGATTTTTCGGAAGACTATACCGACGCCAATTCGGGCATCGGGGCGTTTTCGATGGCGCTGGGGCTGACCCCGCGCCCGCCGGGTTACACCGGCCAGACTGACGCGTTCAGCTACCAGCCGACCATCGCCAAGGCCGGCACCCACGGCGAGCGCTTCACTTACCGTACTTGTAACACCGAAGTGCTCGGCTGGATGGTTTCGCGCGCGGCAGGCCAGCGGCTCGACCAGCTCTTGTCGGAGCGAATCTGGGCACCGCTGGGAATGGAACAGGACGCCGATTTCCTGATCGATTCGACCGGCATGCCGTTTGCGGGCGGCGGGCTCAATCCGGTGCTGCGCGACATGGCCCGGTTCGGCGAGGTGATGCGCTGCGATGGACAAGGCAATGGCGGACAGGCGATTGCCCGCGCGGTGGTCGCCGGGATCAAGGCGGGGGGCAGCAAGGCCGAGTTCGCGCCCGCCGGTTATACCTATCTGCCGGGCGGCTCCTACCGCAGCCAGTGGTGGGCAATGCCCGGGAATCACGGCGCTTTTTCGGCGCGCGGGATTCACGGCCAGGCGATCTACATCGATCCTGCGGCCGAGGTGGTGATCGCCCGGTTCGGCTCGCACCCGGTCGCCGCCAACACGCTGATCGATGCGGCCACGCTGCCCGCGTTCCGTGCTGTGGCGGAACACCTGATGCAGGGTTAGAGCCTGCTCGGGACAGGCTCCCGATTTAGCCGTAACTCTCTCGCATTTTCACTTGCAGTTCACCCCAAGCAATTTATAGCGACCCCCCGCTGCCCCATGGGGACTTCCAAACCGCAAGGCAGCTTTTTGAAACATCCGTTTGGGGGTCCCTTGAGTTGCACAGCTATCTTGACGCACCGGCAGTAGTTCGCGCTCTTTCGCCCGACGAACCCGTTATTCTCAATCGCCCGCACGCTGCCGCGCGCGCCGCCCGCTTCTTTGTCGAGAAGTTTCCGGGCACCTCGCTCTATGCGGTCAAAGCCAACCCTTCGTCCGATCTGCTGAAGGTACTGTGGGACGCGGGGATCACGCACTACGACGTGGCCTCGATCGCCGAAGTGCGGCTGGTCCGTGCGACTCTGCCCGATGCGATGCTGTGCTTCATGCACCCGGTCAAATCCAAGAGCGCGATTGCCGAGGCCTATCTGGTCCACGGCGTGCGGACCTTCAGCCTCGATAGCCACGAAGAGCTGGCCAAGATCGTCGCTGCCACCGCGCAGGGCGATGGCGGCGCCGCCGAAGACCTGCGGCTGTGCGTACGGCTGCGCGTCTCCTCGGAATATTCCGAGCTGAGCCTCGCCTCCAAGTTCGGGATCGACCTCGCCGATGCCGCCCCATTGCTGCAGGCGACCCGCCAGGTCGCAGACTGGCTGGGGGTGTGCTTCCACGTCGGTTCGCAAGCGATGACCCCGTTTGCGTTTGTTCAGGCGCTTGAGCGCGTCCGCGCGGCGATTGTGGTCGCGGCGGTCACGGTGGATATCATCGATGTCGGCGGCGGATTCCCGTCGATCTATCCTGGGATGGAGCCGCCGCCGCTGGAGGATTACTTCGGGGCAATCCACCGCGCCGCCGAATC
>JANMVS010000138.1:0-6123 GCA_031392885.1 Verrucomicrobiota bacterium | reverse complement strand
CACCCAATAACAAGGGCAAGCGGGACGGGGGGGTGGCGGGTGTGGTTGTTGCCGGGGTCGCCTGCCCTGTGTTTGTCGATGGGGCTGACCCCGGACGACCGGCCTCCGCGAGGCCGGCACCCGTTTTGGCCGCGGCCTTTTTCGGCGCGTCGAGCAGCCGTTTCACCTGGCTGACAAATTCCGGCGTCGGCGCACCCTGCGCGAGCCGCGTCCACTGGTAGCGCATGAACTCCTCCGGCACCGCGGCTTCAGTCTCGCGGGTTTCGTCGATCACCACCGGCACAATGAAGGCCCGGTCGCCGGACATGTCGAGCGTGCGGTCGATGGCGAGTTTCCATTCGCGACGGAAATAGCCCTCGCTGCGTTCCTCCGTGCGTTGGGACACGAGCGGGACGAACAGCGCGCAAGTTTTGATCTGGTTGCGGATCTTGGCGTCCCAGGAATCGCCGCCCCGCAGTTCGTTCTGGTCAAACCAGACCTCGACGCCGAAGGCGCGCAGGGCCTCGGCGATATGGCGCGCGGCCTCGGAGTCCTCGCGGGCGTAGGAAAGAAAGACCGCTTTGGTGGGTTCGCTCATGTCAGGCAGTTGTAGGAGCCTGCTTGCAGGCGATGCGGTCGACGTGCCGCAGCCCCCCATGCTGAATCGCCTGCCCCACGATAAACTCTGGGCCCTGAGCCTGTCGAACGGGCAAGCAGGCTCCTACAAATAAGTGAAAAGGCCAAACCCGGCCTTGATCCGCGAATATCCGTGCTTGCCGGGCCATAGCGCTGGAGTGACGGCCGGGAATCCGTGGTAAATGCATTGGTTTGGCTTCCGTCACTTGGGCGATAAAAGTTAAAAGTTGAGCGTTGAGTGTTTTGTAATGTCCCTGAGTTTATCGCCCGGGGCAGGTCTGGCATAAGTTGCGCTATAGATGGCTATTAAGGTTAGATCTTGCCAGCCCAAACCTCCGGTGCCAACCGTTAGTAAGTTAGCTCCCGGCCGAATGACTTCCCCTGTCCCGAACGCCAGTCAGTTGCCCTTCTTTCACGTGGTCGGATTTTCCGGCCACCGGCAGCTAAGTGACATCGCCGGCGCGGCCCAAGCCATCACGGACGCCTTGCAGGAACTCCGCCGGGCCACCCCCGGGGAATGGATTGCCCAATCCTCCGTGGCCGCGGGCAGTGACCAATTGTTCGTGCATTCCGCCTTCGCGGCCGGGATGGGCTGGGAGGCGTTGCTGCCGCTGCCGCTCATTGACTTCGAGCGGGATTTCGCCCCGGCGGAGTGGCACGAGGTCAAGGCCCTGCTCGACCGGGCCGAACACATGTCGGTGGTGCCTGAGCCGGGAACGCGCGACGAAGCCTATCTTTCCGGCGGTTTTGAGATCGTGAACAACTGCGACGTGCTGCTGGTCGTCTGGGACGGACAACCGGCGCGGGGCAAGGGCGGCACGGCGGACGTCGTGAATTACGCCCGGGCGATGCAACGGCCGATCCTCATCATCAATCCGACCACGTTGGCGGTGCGCCGCGAGTTTTTTGAAAAACTGCAGCTCAATGACGCCAATCTGCGCGACCTGAACGCGCTGCCTGGGGGAAAGTCGGCGCCACCGGAGGCGAATGCGCGGGCCCAGGTGGCGGCGTTCCAGCGCAAGGTCGATCGCGCGGCCATTCAGCATGCGCCGCAATTTCGCCGCTTGATCGCGCTCACGGTCTGGCTGCTGGTCGGCGTGACGGCCCTGGCCGCCGTGCGGGCCTACGGGTGGCAGGGGGCGGAATGGCCGTGGGGCAACCTGCTGCTGTTGCTCGGCGCCTTCGTCGTCACCCTGTTTTTGCGGTACCATCGCACGAAGCAACACTGGACGCGCTGCCGCCTCGCGGCGGAGATCACGCGCTCCGCCCTCGCCATCTGGGGGCTGTCGCGCGCGGCCCGCCTCTTCGCCGATTTCGACTGGCCCGGGCTGGAGCCGCTGCGCCGGTCGCTGGATGTGCTGCACCGCCGGGCCGCCCGGGAGGCACCGACGGATTTTGACACGTTCAAACAAGCCTACCTGAGCAACCGGATCGACGACCAACTGATCTATTTTGCGGTGCAGGAATCCCTCGCGCGCCCCAAGCTCGTCCGCTTGCGGGCGGGATATATCGGCAGCATCATGACCGCCATCGTGCTCACCGCGCTTTCCGCGTGGCATGAAGCGCCGGTCTTCGCCCGGCTCTCCCCGGGGCTCCAGCAACTGTTGTTTGGTTACCTGCCGATCGTGCTGCCGTTCATGGCCGCAGCCTTCATTGCCCTGATCTCGGTCAACGATTTGCACCGCCGCGTGGCCCGCTGCCGCGTGATGGCCATCCGGCTTCAGCTGGCGCGGCGGGAGATCGAATACAGCCAGACCTGGGCCGGACTCGAACGCGCCATCGTCAAGGCGGAGCGGGCGCTGATCGAGGAAGTGCTCGAGTGGCACTCGATCACAAGTTTCGCCTGAGCGGGAATTTTCCGCAAAACATGGAGGGCTCGTCTCCTGACGGGCCGCGGTCGGTCGGGAGACCGACCCTCCACCACACTGCGAAATAATTGTGGGCGGGGTGAGGGCACCCCGCCCACACCAAGTCATCTTTCATAATCTTAAACTAATACCCCCATGCCACAAATTCTCTACACCGTCCGAGCCTCCCTCCCCACCCTGCCCCAGCGCGGGCGTTTCCTCTCCTGGCTCGTGCCGGATCACGTTCTCGCGGTGAAAGCCGGTGGGGCCGAAGGCGTCCGGGTGGTGCTGCCGGACTGCGCCAATGCCGCGGCGCCCGCCGTCGTGGAAACGCAATACGTCTTCCCCTCGCGCACGGCGTTCGACACCTACCTGCGCGACCACGCCCCGGCCCTGCGCGCCGACGGCCAAAAACATTTTCCACCCGAAAGCGGCATCACCTACGAGCGCCAGGTCGCTGAAATCGCCGCAGAACTGGCGTGAGCCCCGCCCCCGCCCCCCATCGTCCCCCGCCCCACCCCGCCGTTGCCCCTCGCCCAACCTGTTCAGTTCCGGCAGCGCAGCACGCGGTCGACTTCAATTGAAGTCACAACCCAATGCCTGCCCAATCGGCTGGCCGGGCGGCGGCGCGGGCACCCGGGGCGGAGCGAAATCCTTCGGGTGTTCGAAGTACTGCGCGATGAGCTGCGCGCCGTAGGCGTAATGTGCCGACTGCGCCGGGACGTCGGGGGCTTTCGCCGCCGTCAGCCAGTCGCGCAAGGCGGCGAGCTGCGCCGTAACCACGGCCCGCACTTGCGGGGTGGCGGCGGGGTTCGCCGCGAGCTGGATGAGATGGGTCAGAGCGACGTAGTTCACCGTGCGCCGGACTTCACCCGCATAGTCGGCGCCGGCCGGCGCCTGCCAGGTGGCGGTGAGCACGCTCCCCAGTGTCTCTTCCAAGCCGGGCAGCTCGGCGTGGCGGGCGTGCTGCTCGATGAGGCGCGCCACGCGGCCGGGCTCGAGCACGACAGTGAAAGTGATTTCCGCCGCCGCCTCGGCCGGGGCGAGCGCATCAAACACCTCCGCCGTGTGATTGGCGAACAACTCGCGGTGCCGTTCAAAGCCCTCGGGCCGGGGCGGGATGGTTTGCAGCAGCGCCTCCGGCAATTGCAGCGTCGCGGGGGAGAGCGCCGCCAACAGCGCATCCAGCGCGCGACGCTGCTCGGCCGCGGGCACCGGCGTGAGCGGCACCTGGCCGTCACCGCGCAGCGCATAGGTGTAGGCGGTGCCGGCGATGGACTTGGCGGCGGCCTCAAGCTGGTAGCGGTGCAGCAGGTAGATCGGCACGAGCGCCTCCTCGATGGTCGCCAGCGGCCGGCCAGGCTTGATGACGTTTTCGCCAAAGCGGGCGAGCGCGGCCGCGCGCACCGTCAACAGGCGCTGCAATTCGTCAACAGCGTTGGTCCCATTGTCCCACAAATGCACCGCCGGATGCGCGCTGCCGGCGGGCCGGGCGTCCTTGTCGGTGAGAAAGATCAACCCGTGGGCGCGGGCGGTGTCGAGAATGCCCGTCAAGGCGGCCGGCTCATTGGTCGCAGCGGGAAACTCGCAGTAACCGTAATCGATCGCGACCTTGTCCCACTCGCCGATGCCGGTCGCGTACGCGGTGCTCAGGTCGGGGAGGCCATCGGCGCCGAGCTGCACGACAGGGTGCGGATAATCCATGACCGAGGCGCGGTTCACCGTACTGGAAATATAATTGTGCGAAAGCCCCAGCGTGTGGCCGACCTCGTGGGCGGCAAGCTGCCGCAAACGGGCCAGGGCCATTTCGCGCATTGCCGGCGAGGCCGGTTGGCCGGTCGCGTACGGCGCGAGCAATCCCTCAGCGATGAGGTAGTCCTGCCGAACGCGGAGTGAACCGAGGGAGACATGGCCCTTGATGATTTCGCCCGTGCGCGGATCGGTCACGGTACTGCCGTAGGACCAGCCGCGCGTGGCGCGGTGCACCCATTGGATGACATTGTAGCGGACGTCGAGCGGGTCGGCGTCCTCCGGCAGCATCTCGACGCGGAAGGCATCGAGGTAGCCCGCCGCCGTGAAGGCCTCACTCCACCAACGGGCGCCATCGAGCAGTGCGCTGCGCACGGGTTCGGGCGTGGCCGGGTCGAGGTAATAGACAATCGGCGCAACGGCCGCACTGCGCGCGGCCGCCGGATCTTTTTTCTGCAGCCGGTGCCGGGTGATGAACTGGTGCACCAAGGGCTCGCCCAACGGGGTCGAGTAGTCGGAGTAACCGGCCGGAAAATACCCGGCGCGCGGATCAAAGGCGCGCGGCGTGTAGCCCGGGCCGGGCAGTTCGATCAGCGAGTGGCGGGTGCGCACGGTCAGCGCGGTGGGGTCGGGCGCGATGTCCTTCACCCAATCGCCGGGTTCGCTGCCGCTGAAGGTGAGGATGACCTCCACCTCGGTGTTGCGCGGGAAATTTTTGGTGTTCGTCAGGTGGAAGGCGCTGCGTGCGACATCGAGGGAGAAGGCACCTTGTTTGGTGTCCTTCAGCGTGCCGATGACATTATGCGCATCGCGCAAAAAGAAGGCCGTGGCATCGACGAGCACGCGGCCCTTTTCTTCCGCCGCCACCTCGAAACCGGCGATCACCGATTGCGCAAAGGAGTCCTGCACCGCGCGCTTTTCCGCGGCGCTGCCCTGCTCCGCACGAAAGGCGAGGTTTTGCTGCACCAGCAACACCTTCGGGCCATGGCGCAGGAAGCGCACGACGCGTTCGCGGCCGAGCTGGCCCCGGTCGAGCCCGATGTCATTCGAGCCGAGCCCCGCCGGCAGCGAGTCAACATAGAGCAGGTCGGTGTCGAACCGCGCGATTTCGAGCCACATTTTGCCGGCCTGGTCATCCCAGTAGAGCGGGAGAAAACCGGGCCGCGCCTGGAGCTTGGCCACCTTCGCGGTAAGGGTCGGGCGCGTCTCGTCGGTGGCGGCGATTTTTTTTTGCGGCGCGCAGGCCGGGAGGCCGAGGAGGGCAACCGGCAGGAAGAGATACGGCAGGCGGAGTCGCATGGGGGGATGACCGTGTTGCACCGGCATGGCGCACGCAGCGGCAGGATTCCTGCCCGCCCCCGCCGCAGCTGGCCAGACGATTCCGCCGCAGTTCAGGCCAACCCCACCCGAGATTTGAAGTTTGGCGCCAGCGGGTGGGACCGGACCGCTGGGCCGGCCGGGAATGTTCCAACGGCTCGCCCCCCCGCCCTTAGCCCGGATATTTTATGGAGCCACGGCGACCTCGCCGTGGTTCGCTCGCAAACCGCAGCGGGGGCGCTGCGGCTCCAGTAAACCGTGAGTCGTCAGCAGTCATTCTGAGAGTGAAATGTTCGGGTTATACCAATTACTATGTGGGATTGGATTTTCCCACCAAGGCAGCAAAGCCAGCCAAGGTTCAACATAATTGCCCCACACTGACTTCGCGAACTTTGCGGTCTTGGTGTAAAGTCTGAATTCAATGGATAACTGGTTTTAGGACTTTATTAGAGTGGAATATATAAACTCAGTTGAAACGCGGAGAACACAGAGGAGAAACCAGTTAACTGGCACTTTAATGCCTAGCGGTGACTGCTCCTTGCTCCATGTTTGTGTTCCCGCCTTCTATTTTTGTGCTTTTTGCGTTTTTTGTGGC
>JANMVS010000124.1:0-4719 GCA_031392885.1 Verrucomicrobiota bacterium | reverse complement strand
CGGCAAGGCTTCGTCCAATCGTGGTGACTTCAGGAATCAGGGGGGCCTTGGGCAATTTGCCGGGGTTTATTCCAAAATCCCAAAATACTCCTGTTCGCAGTAATTTGTGAATAAATTTTAACAATAATCGGGCGGTGTTTTCTTGACTGTGGGGCGCAAAATGGGGAGAAATGGGGCGTTCTGGGGAAGTAGGGCCCCGGACTCCACCCATGGCGCAATCAGGTACAACCGTTTATTCCGGCCGTTTCGAGCACACGCTCGACGACAAGAATCGTCTGACGATTCCGTCGTTGTGGCGTTGGGCGCACACGGACACGGAGACGTTTTTGGCGATGCCGCATCCCGACAATTACATCGCGGTGCTGCCGCCGGCGCGCGTGGCGAAGCTGCTCGCCCAGGTTTCGGAAATGAAATTGTCGGACCGCGAGGCGCAGGCCGTGAAGGCCAAGATTTTTTCCGAGGCGCTCTCGTTTACTTTCGACAAGCAGGGCCGCTTCGGGATCAACGCCGAGCTCCTGCACCACGCGGGCATCGCGAAGGACGCCGTCCTCAGCGGCGCGGGCGACACCTTCAACATCCTCAGCCCGTCGCGTTGGACGGAAATGCAGCGCAGCACGGCGGGGGAGAACTACGGCGACATGATGCGCCGCATCGGACTTTGAGCATGAAGACTCTCACGCTGATCCGGCCGCAACCTTTGCCCAAGCTCTCGCCCGTCTTCTGCGCGAACCGGCGCTCCCTGCTGCGGGAACCGATCTCGATCGTCCTCCCGTGGAAGAAACTCCATGTCCGCGCCCGCGCTTGAAATCCTCCCGCGCGCCATGATCCCCGGGCACAAACCCGTGATGCTGCATGAGGTCCTCGAATACCTCGCACCGCTCCCGGGACAGTGCCACCTCGACTGCACCTTTGGCGGGGGAGGGCACACGCGGGCGATCCTCGCCACCGGCGCCACCGTAGTCGCCTTGGATCGTGATCCCGCCGCCCAGGCCCGCACCGCCCAGCTCTGCGCCGACTTTCCCGCGACCTTCCGCTTCGTCGACCTGAACTTCGGTGATCTGGCCACGCTGCCCGACCGCGGCTTCCATGGCATCCTTTTTGATTTGGGCGTCTCCTCGTTCCAGCTGGATGAAGCCGACCGCGGTTTTGCCTTCCGCGCGGACGCCGCGGCCGACATGCGCATGGACCCGCGCGCAGGTCAGGCGGCCGGCCTCTGGTTGGAACATGCCAGCCATGAATCGTTGGTCCGCGCCGTCCGGGATTTGGGCGAGGAAAAAAACTGGCGCCGCGTGGTCGAGGCGCTCGAAGGTGCCCGCGGTTCCGGCCGGCTGGCCCGCACCGCCTCACTGGCCGGGCTGATCGCCGATGTGATCCCCGCCGCCGTCAAACGCGAGAGCCGCCTTCATCCGGCCACGCGCACCTTTCAAGGCATTCGCATCGCCGTCAATGACGAGATCGGCGCCCTTGAACGCGCCCTGCCGGCGGCGTTCGCCAAGCTCGCTCCGGGCGGCGTGCTGGCCGTCATCAGCTTTCACTCGCTGGAGGACCGGCCGGTGAAAAAATTCTTCCGCTCGATGTGCGGCCAGCCGGTCGACGCCAACGACGCCACCCCGCAGCAACTCCGCGCCAAGCACGCCGATCCGCTGACGCGCAAGCCGGTCACGCCGGCGGCGGCCGAGATTTCCGCCAATCCCCGCAGCCGCTCCGCCAAGCTGCGGGTGCTCCGTAAACTCTGATTCCTCCCCCATGAAACCACCTCCGGCCCCCGGGCTCATCAACCAGCTGATCGCTCTGATCCTCCTCCTCCTCGTCTTCGCCGGTTCGCTCGGCCTCGGCGCCGTCTGGGCCCGCCAGGGCATCTCCCAAGCCGCCAATCGCAATCGTTTCCTCGAGGGGAAACTGGCGGACATCGCGCGCCGCCTCGACGAGGTCAACGCGCAGGTCGCCGCCGCGGTCAATCCCGATGTTCTCCTTCAGCAGAATCAGGTCATGCGCCTTGGCCTCACCTCGCCCCGCGAGACGCAGGTCGTCCGCGTCGCCATCTCGCCGGAACTTCGCCTCGCCCAGAAACGCAACAGCGAGGTCTTCAGCCTGGCCTCGGCTTCCGTGGCGAGTGGCCGCGCCCTTACTTTCCGCGTCCTGACCGCGTCCCTGCGCTAACCCCATGTCGAAAGGTTTTGCTTCCAACCGCCTGAGCCTGCTCGCCGTGGGCGTGATCGCCTGCTTCATGAGCGTGGGCGTGCGGCTGGTGTTCTTGCATGTGGTGGATCGCGACGAATTGCTCCGCTTTGTGAACAAGGCGCGCCGGCAGATTGTGGTGGAGCACGCGCGGCGCGGCACGATTCTCGATTCCCGCGGCAACCTGCTCGCGACTTCCCGTTCGGAAATCACGCTCGCGGTGGACCCGTGGGCGCTGCAGGAATACCTCGAGATCGAGCAGCTGCCGGCCAAGCGCGCCCGCAAGCGCAGCGAGGAGCAGGCCAAACGCGCCCAACTCGCCGCCCTGCTGAGTCTCTCCACCGCCGACGTGGAAAAAGCGTTTGTACCCGCCATGCGCCCGATTGATCCGGCGCAGGACCAGCGCGACGGCAAGGTGGACGGTCTCACCAAGGACCGCTGGGTCAAGCTGCGCGAGGCGCTCGACGAGCCGACGTTTGACCGGATCCAGGCCCTCAACATCCGCGGCCTCACCCACGAACGGGTTTACCGCCGCGTCTACCCGGGCGATGGGCTCGCGGCGCACCTGATCGGTTATCTGAACAAGGAAGGCACCCCGGTCAGCGGCGCCGAACATCATTTCGACCTCTACCTCAAGGGCGAGGACGGCTGGATTGAATCCGAGAAGGACGGCGCCCGGCGGGAGCTCGCCCAGTTTCGTTCGCGCGAGGTGTCGGTGACGAACGGCAACGACGTCGTGCTTACCATCGATTCCGTCGTGCAGCACATCATCGAGGACGAACTGAAGGTGATCGCGGCCAAATACCAGCCGCACTTTGCGACCATTATTGTGAGCGACCCGATGACCGGGGCGATCCTCGGGATGGCGAACTACCCGAGCTTCGACCTGAACAATTACAGCAAGGCGCCACTCGAAGCGCAGCGCAACTACGCCGTCACCGACCTGATCGAGCCGGGGTCGACCTTCAAGATCGTGGCCGCGGGTGCCGCGTTGAACGAGGGTTTGGTGACCCCGCACTCGAACTTCGACTGCGGCAACCCGACCATCGATTACCAGGGCCGCACCATCAAGCTGCCGCGGGAGGATGAACCGTTCGGCCTGCTCAGCGTGGCGGACATCGTCGCCCACTCCAGCAACCGCGGCGCCGCCCAGCTCGCCATGCTGATGGGCGGGCAGCGCTTCTATGACTACGCCCGGCGGTATGGCTTTGGCCAGCCCACCGGCTTTGGGCTCGGGGGCGAGGTGCGCGGCCAGCTGGCCAAGCCGGAAAATTGGGACGGTCTCACGATTTCCCGCCTGCCGATGGGCCATGCGGTCGCCGCCACCCCGCTGCAAATTCACATGGCGATGAGTGCGGTCGCCAACGGTGGGGTGTTGCTCCGGCCCCAGATCATCAAGGAAATCAAGGACACGAACGGCAACATCATCCGCTCCTTCGACCCCGAGAAGCGCGGGCTGGTGCTCAAGCCCAGCACGGCCGCGCAACTTGCCCAGCTTCTGACCGGCGTGGTGCGCGAAGGCACCGCCAAGGGGTTTGATATCCCCGGCTTCGAGGTCGCGGGCAAGACCGGCACGACGCAAAAAATCATCGACGGCAAATACAGCACCACCCACCACGTCGCCTCCTTCGTGGGCTTTTTTCCCGCGAGCCGCCCCGAGGTCGTGCTCTCCGTCATTGTGGATGATGCCCGGGTCCCGGGCGGTACGGCCTACGGGCGCGTGGTCGCGGCCCCGGCGTTCCACCACATCGCCGAACAACTCATCCAGTATCTCGACATCAAGCCCGTCATGCCCTCGACCCGCAATTTTCTCGCCATGCAGGGAGGGGCCCCGTGATCGGCTATCTGACCCCCAACTATCCCCTCGTGGCGGCCTTTCGTTCCCAGCCGCTTAACCGTCCGCGCGTCACCAACCGCGTCACCTCGCGCATCATTAAAATGGCCCCCAAGCTATCCGATTATTTTTCCGACGGCGACATCGTCGCCAGCAAGGGCGAGCTGGACCGCCCCATCTCGGGCCTCGCCATGGACAGCCGCCGCGTAATGGCGGGCAACCTGTTTTTCGCCCTGCCCGGCCGCCGGGCCGATGGAAATTCCTTCATCGACGAGGCGATCAGCCGCGGGGCCGTCGCGATCGTCGCCGGGAAAATTCCCGCCGGCACGGCGGCACGGGTCACCTACCTGCAGGTCGCTGATGCGCGCCGCGCACTCGCGAAGGTGGCGCAACGTTATTTTAATTTTCCGGATAAGTCCCTGGATCTGATCGGCGTTACCGGCACGAACGGCAAGACGACCGTCACCAGCCTCATCAAGCACCTGCTCACGACGAGCACGCAGCGCGTCGGGCTGATCGGCACGGTGCACTATGACCTCGGCGCGCGGGTGGTGCCGTCGTACCGCACCACCCCCGAGTCACTGGAACTTTTTGGTCTGCTGGCCCAGCTGCGGGACGCCGGCTGCCGGCAGGCGGCCCTTGAGGTCAGCTCGCACGGCCTGGATCAGCAGCGCGTGCTCGGCATGCAGTTCGGCGTGGCGGTCTTC
>JANMVS010000076.1:0-1671 GCA_031392885.1 Verrucomicrobiota bacterium | reverse complement strand
AGGTCCAGATAATCCTCCAAACTCACCACCGGAGGCATGAACACACACAGCCGCCCATCCCTCGGCTCCACCGACAAAGCCGTGCGGATCGACCCGCCCACCTCCGCCAACGGACTGCCCTGCTCAACCAACGCCCCTTGCGGAGACGCCGCCGTAAAGCTCGCCCGCGCCTGCTCCGGCGCCTCCCCGATCGGCTTCACATCCGGCAACGGCCCCCGCTCGACCGTCGGGTCCACCGGGTTGATGAACGGATATTGCGAGGCCGGAACCCAAGGCAGGCTCTCCAGCGGCAGCCGATACCCGACCGGGCTGTCCCCCGGCACGAGGAACATGAACCCCCGCCGCAGCTTCCAAGCTTCCGTCCGCCACCGCCGCGGATCACTGGCCCGAGACTGCCAGCTTTGCACCGGCAGAATATACCCCGAAGGCTCAGTCAGCCCCCGCGCAAACACCGTCGCCAGACGGTGCCTAGCCTCGGGGTCTTTCAACTCCGAATTGGCCGGCGTCACATTTGCCGGCAGGTTCGCTTCCTTCACCAGCCACTCTGCCGGGTCCTCGAACGCCGGCAAGATGCAGTCCCCGTCCAGTTGCAACTCCGCCGCAATCCCCCGCAGCAGCTCTTGCGCCTGCCCCACAGTCGCTCCCTGCTCCGCGCCCTCTTCCGCAATCAACTCCGGATTCTGCCAAACCGGCTGCCCATCCGCCCGCCAATACAGGCTGAACGTCCAGCGCGGCAAACTCTCCCCCGGATACCACTTCCCCTGCCCGAAATGCAGAAACCCGCCCGGAGCATACCGCTTCTGCAACCGCCGGATCAGCTTGTCCGCCAACTCGCGCTTGGTCGGCCCCACCGCCGCCGTGTTCCACTCCGCCGCCTCGTAATCGTCGATCGAGACAAACGTCGGCTCGCCGCCCATGGTCAGCCGCACATCCCCCGCCGCCAAAGCCGCATCGACCTTCTTGCCCAGCGCATCCAACTCGCCCCAGGCCGCATCCGAAAACGGCTTGGTGATGCGCGGATGTTCCGCCACCCGGGACACGTTCATGGCAAAGTCGAACCTGACATTCGCTTGGCCCGTATACCCGCCCACAATCGGCGCGGCGTTGCGGTAATGCGGCGTCGCGGCCAGCGGAATATGCGACTCCCCCGTCAAAAGCCCGCTCGTCGGATCCAGCCCGATCCACCCCGCGCCGGGCAGGTAAACCTCGACCCAAGCATGCAAATCCGTGAAATCCACCTCGGTCCCCGAAGGCCCGTCCAGCGATTTCAAATCCGGCTTCAACTGGATCAGATACCCCGACACGAACCTTGCCGCGAACCCAAGATTCCGCGCCGCCTGCACCAGCAGCCACGACGAATCCCGGCACGACCCCGAGGCCACGGCCAGCGTCTCCTCCGGCGTCTGCACGCCCGGCTCCATCCGGATCAGGTAGTTCACTCTGCCCGCCACCATCGCGTTCAGGTTCACGATGAAATCGACGGTCCGCAGCCGCGCCCTTGGCACGGTTTTCAAAAACGCCGCCAGTTCCGGCCCCACCGGATCAGCGCGGCGATAGATGCTCAAATCCTCGACCAATTCCTCCGGGTAGTCGAACGGCCAGGTCTCCGCGCTTTCCTCGACGAAGAAATCGAACGGGTTATAGACCGTCATGTCGGCCACCAGATCGACC
>JANMVS010000073.1:0-1503 GCA_031392885.1 Verrucomicrobiota bacterium | reverse complement strand
GTCAATTCCGTCTGAATTGATTTGGCTCAACCCGCCCGGACGAAAAAACTGGGCGCGAAATGATGGGCGATGCCCTCGGCGGAGAGGGTGCGGTAATGGGTCACCAGGGTTTCCTGCCGCGCCGCCGGGACGTTAGTGCCGTCGTAGCCGTTGTGCTCGTTCGGGATCGCCGCCTGCGCCAGCCACGCATTGAACGGCCCGCCGGCATCAGCCAGTGCCACGATTTGCTCCGGCAGTTTATAGTCGGGGAAAGCGCCAAAGAATTCGATCGCGGTAAATCCTGCCTCCCGGAGCATCGCCTGCAGCTCGGCGTAGGAATAGGTGAAGCTCTGCAAGGCATGCCCGCTGGCTTCCCGCCACCGCGGTCGCGCGAGCTCAGCGGGGAGACAGCCGATGTGCGGCACGCCGAGGTGATCGTCGGGACAGCCGAGCAGGTATTTGAGGCCGAGGCGATTTTCGATGCCCAGGATCAGCGAGCCGCCCGCGGCGAGTTCGCGGCGGGCCTTGCGGAGAAATGCCCGCTGCCGCTCCTGCGGGTCGGCTTCAGCTTGAAACGCTCCGGCCCACTCCAGCACGCCGATGGCGCAGATGACCGCGAAGGGGGTGGTGAAGCCGATCTCAAAATAGTCGGCCTCGATGCAGGCGAGGTTGGCGGCGGCCCCGTCTTGCGCCGCCGCGGCCTGGATGAAGGCCATGCGCTCGGCCACGGGCTCGAGGGCGACGACGGGCCGTCGCGCGGCGAGCGGGCGGGCGACCTGCCCCCAGCCAGCCCCGATGTCGAGCACCGGGCCGGAGCCGGCGGGCAGGACTTGATCGAGGAACGCCGTGCGGCTCGCGTCGGTGATGATGCGGAACAGCCAGTTCTTGTCCTGCATGTAGCGGGCGGCGACTGCCTCGCGCCACGGACGGCCCGAGTGAATTTCCGCCACGAGGGACTGCAGGTCGGCGGCCGGGGTGTCGCGAAAGCCGCCGGCGCGCGGGGCGGCATAGTGCCCGCCGGCGGTCAGGACGTGGGACTTTCCCTTATGGCCAAAATTGATCGAAAACACGTGAGAGTTGAACAGCTGGATTAGCGTTCAGTCTCAATCAGATAGCCCTGCGTGGTCAAGGTGGCGGTGACATGGCCGCGGACCCCGCTGACATAAAAAGGAACCTGGTGGTTGATGAAATAGTTGCGGATGCGCATGCTGCGCGGGCTGCGCCAGAGCGTCTTGGGTGAAGACACCAGCACCGCCCGGGCTCCCACCCGGTCGAAGAAAACATTGGGGGCGCAGCCTTCCGTGCCGTGGTGGGGAACCTTGAGCAGATCCGCCGACAAATCCATATCACTGTTAGCGAGCCAGGCCCCGAGCTTGTGGTTCAGATCGCCCGTAAAGAGCGCGCGGGTGGGGCCATGAAATAATCGCAGAATGATGCTGGTGTCGTTCACATCGGTCCGGCCCACCGGGGTGTCCAGGCCATCAAAGGCGCACAGGACATCGATCCCGGCCACAGTGCCGTCGG
>JANMVS010000057.1:0-1881 GCA_031392885.1 Verrucomicrobiota bacterium | reverse complement strand
CAGGCAGCGGACGGTCTTCGGCGAGACGCCGAAGACGGCACGCGGAACGCGTGCGCTCCCCGGACCACGGCGGAATCGCAGCCTAAAGGGGATTGGTCAAATGATGCCTCGGGGCTTGCCCCGGGGATCTTTACGGGGACTTACCGAGTGCAATGACCTTTGGAACGCCTTGGGTAGGGCTAATCCTCTGTATGAGCCGCTCGGCCCAACACCTCATCCAGAGTATTCGCCCTACCCATGATATGGTCACTACTATCGGTGATACTCGATCAGTGACGTAAAAGGGGCAAAGGCACTCCGGCAGAACGGTAAGGGATGATTAATGATCACCCGCCGCCGCACCACTGACCGTAGTGGTATCCCACGCAATCCTGTATCGGCGGGAACAGCAGCTTTTGCCTCGCCTTGTCCCCTTACAACGAGGGTAATGACCCTCTATGCCATTTTCCAAGCTCGGGCTGTCGCCCGCCCTGCTCAACGGTGTCAAAGCCATGGGCTACACCGATCCGACGCCGATCCAGCTGCGCGCCATCCCGGTCGTCCTCGGCGGCGGCGACCTCATCGGTTCGGCCCAGACCGGCACCGGCAAGACGGCCGCCTTCGCCCTCCCGGTGCTCGCCCGGCTCGTGAAACACCAGGCGCGCGGTCCGCGCGTGCTCGTGCTCGAACCCACCCGCGAGCTCGCGGCGCAGGTTGAGACCGCCTTCCGTGACTTCGGCCGATTCACCGACATCCGCGCCACCGTGGTCCACGGCGGCGTCGGCTACGGCCGCCAGCGCAGCGAAATCCAGGCCGGCACCGACATTGTCATCGCGACACCGGGCCGCCTCATGGATTTCCTCCAGGAAGGCACGCTCCGCCTCGACGGCGTCCAAATCCTCATCCTGGACGAGGTCGACCGCATGCTCGACATGGGTTTCGTCAAGGATGTGAAGAAAATCATCGGCCGCTGCCCGCGCGAGCGCCAGACCTTGTTCTTCTCCGCCACGATCCCGCCCGAGATCGATGCCATTGCCTCCTTCGCCCTGCGCAATCCGACTCGCATCGAGATCGGCGTCGCCCGCACCGTCAACCAGTCGGTCAGCCACGCCTTCTATCCCGTCGGCACCGCGCTCAAGTTTGAGCTGCTGGTCGCTCTGCTTGCGAAGACTGATTTCCACAGCTGTCTGGTATTTTCGCGGACCAAGCACGGCGCCGACAAGATCGCCCGCAAGCTCAAGGCCGCCAATCACTCCGTCGCCGTCCTGCACGCCAACCGCTCGCAGTCGCAGCGCGTCGAAGCGCTCGAGGGCTTCAAGTCCGGCAAATACGAGGTGATGGTCGCCACGGACATTGCCGCCCGCGGCATCGATGTCGCTGGCGTCTCGCACGTCATCAACTACGACATCCCCGCCAACCCCGAGGACTATGTCCACCGCATCGGTCGCACGGGCCGCGCGCAGGCGGTCGGCGATGCCTTCACCCTCACCACGCCCGAACAGGCGGGCGAGATCCGCGCCATCGAGCGCTTTATTGGCCAGAAAGTCCCGCAGTTGAAGTTGGAAGGGTTCAACTACAACGCCCCGCCACCGCGTCCCGCGATGGGCTACCAGGGTGCCGCCCCCGGCCACGGACCGCGCCCCGTTCACGGCCACCACGCCCGGCCGGCGCACGGACCGCAGCATTCCGGTCATGGACCGCGTCCGGCGCCAGCCCCGCGCCCCGCCCCAGCGTACCAAGCGCAGCCGCCCCAGCGACCGCCCGCCGGCACGCCGCCCGCTCCGCGCGCAAATCCATCGCACCACTATCAGGCTCCCGGCCAGCCCGAGCACCCGGCGGGTGGCGGTTTCGCGTCGCCCGCCCCGCGCAAGTTCGGCGGCCTGTCGCGCGGCGGCTGGACCC
>JANMVS010000054.1:0-4046 GCA_031392885.1 Verrucomicrobiota bacterium | reverse complement strand
AAATGGCTCTGGAGCGTGCGCGCGTTCAAGACGCGGCCGCTTGCCACCGCCGCCTGCCGCGCCGGCAAGGTGCTCATCGGCGAACTCGCGGCCAAACCCGGCCGCGATGTTCACGTTGGCGAGACGCTCACCGTCCGCGTCGGCGCGGTCACCCGCACGCTCAAGGTCGTGGGGTTCCCGCGTTCGCGCGTCGCCGCGAAGCAACTGCCGGAGTTCATGGCCGACCTCACGCCGGCCGCAGAATACGAGCGAGCCAGGCAGGCCAGCCTCGAGCACATGCTCGCCCGTGAACGGGGCAAAGGCCGGCCGACCAAGAAGGACCGCCGCGCCATGGGCCGGCTCTTCGGGTTTGAGTAGGTTACCTCCGCACCAGCTCGTCCTTCACGACCTCGCCGCCCTTCATCACCCAGCGCACGCGGGTGAGCTCGCCGATGTCTTTCAACGGGTCGCCGGAGACGGCGATGAGGTCGGCAAACTTGCCCGGCTCGATGGCGCCGACGCGGTCGGACCAGCCCATGATCTCGGCGTTGAGACTGGTGGCGGCCACGATACCGGCCATCGGCGACTCGCCGAGCCGGGCGCGCTCGAGAAATTCCTGGGCGTTCTCGCCATGCGGGATGACGGCTGCATCCGTCGCGAAACCAATGGGCAGGCCGGCGGCGAGCGCGCGCTTGAAGCCGAGGTCCTTGATGCCGCTGATCATCTTGCTGCGCTGGATTTCGGATTCAGGTATGCCGTTGGCGCGGCCGTCGCGCTCGATGATCGTGCTCGTGTAGAGCGTAGGCACGTAGAAAGTTTTCCGATTGGTCGCCTTGAGCATTTCAATCGCCTCATCGTCGAGGAAGGAACCGTGGTCGATCGTGCGCACGCCGGCGCGGATCGAGGTCTTGATGCCACCGATGCCGTGGGCGTGGACGGCGACCTGCCGGCCCCAACGGTTGGCTTCCTTGACGGCGGCCTGGATCTCCTCGTCGGAAAATTGCTGGGCGCCGGGTGACTGCCCTTTCGATAACACCGCGCCGGTGGCGAGCAGCTTGATGAAATCGGCGCCGTGCTTGAAATTTTTGCGCACCTGCTTGACCACCTCCTCCGGCGAATCGGCGAGGTTGTCCACGCTCGGCACGAGCACATATTCGGAGAACTGGCTGGCGTCGCCCGCTCCGCCCGTCGAGGAGACATAGGCACCCGCCACGAACATGCGCGGGCCGGGCACGGCGCCGGCGTTGATGGCGTTGCGCAGCTCGACGTCGACATAGGGCCAGGCGGTGCCCATGTCACGCACCGTGGTGAAACCGGCGGCGAGCGTGACGCGAGCGTTGCGCGCGCCCCAGAGGGCCGAGTAGGCCGGTGTGGTTTTGATGAGTTCGTCTTCCCAATGCGTGCCGAAGTGGCCGCAGAGATGCGTGTGCAGGTCGATGAGGCCGGGCAGCAGCGTCGCGCCGCCGAGGTCGATGAGGCGCGCGCCCTCGGGAATCTTGAGATTCGCGCCGACATCGGCGATGCGGTCGCCATCGATCAGCACCATGGCCGGGACGAGCGGCGTGCCGCCGCGGCCGTCAAACAGGCGCGCGGCCTTGATTACCATCTTATCACCGGCGAACGCCAGCGCGGGAATCAATGCCAGGGCGAAAAGGTGGCGGAGTTTCATGCCGCCAGCCAAGCCGACTCTCGGCCAAAGCTCAAGGCCGCTCACCGCGTCAGCTTGCGGTATTTGATCCGGGGCGGCTGGTCCGCCTCCTTCACCGCCGCCTGGATCTCCTCGGCGGAGAATTGCTGCGCTCCCGGCGACTGACCTTGGGAAAGAACTGCGCCGGTGGCGAGGAGCTTGATGCCCGGGTCAGCCGCGAAATAACAGGCTGGCGAGCCAGGCACCCAGCAACAGCAACAGCACGCCGACGCCGATGCGGATCGCGAGTTTGCGGTGCTGCTGCGCTGCCGCGTTGGGCGACTCGCCCTTGGGCGGATGCACCAGGAAAATCCGGATCTTTTCCGGGATATTCTTAAGTTTCACCGGCGCGAGATACGTGCCCTTCAGGTCCATCTGGTTTTTGATCTGCGAATAGATCAGGCTGGTCATCGCAATGCCGCCCGGATCAGCCAGCGGCTGGACGCGGGCCGCCACATTGACGGTGTCGCTGAAGATATCATTTTCCACATCGACCAGCTCGCCCAGATGCAGGCCGATGCGGACGGCATAGCGGTTAACCGGTGCCACCCACGCATTTTTGGCCTCGATCGCCGCCAGCACGTTCTGGCTGCAATGCACCGCGGCGAGCGCCGTGGGGAACTCCGCCATCGACCCATCGCCCAGGAATTTGACCAGGCGGCCGCCCGCCCGGGGAATCTCGACGCGCAGGAGCTTTTCCAGTTCCCCCACGCAGGCCAGGGCCCGCGCCTCATCCTTGGCCATCAGTGCGCTGTAGCCCACCATATCGAGAAACATCACTGCGGCCAATCGGCGGTTTTGTTGCACAAAGCCGGGGTAAGATCCAAAGCCAGGGGTATTTTCCATGTTCAGCAGTCTTCTTCGATAGCCATTGTGGCGGAGGGCACAAGCGAGGAATCACGCGAGCATCTCCCTTTCAACCCGTCGCGAAACGCCCCGAGTCCGGCTCCCCCACCCCTGGCCTCATCGCGCGAAACCCAGGGCCATTCGACCACTAATTTTGCCCAGGGCCGGGAAATTGCAGGGACCGGTCCGGTCCGATTTCGCGGTCAGTTGATAGTGGACGCGGCGGCCGCCGGCTTTTCCAAACCAGAAGTTTGCTCACTCCGGCGCTTCGGCGCCTTAGACTTCGAGGCCACTTGACTGTCAGAAACGTTCTTCACCAACTCCCGGAAAAATTCCGGGTCCACATTGAGCCGGGCGCGGAGAATGCTGCCATAAATCTGGGCCAGGGAGCCTTCGAGTTCCCGGTTCGTCAGACCCAGGCGCGAAATCTTCAGCAAGGTCGCGCTAAGCGCGCGCACATAATTCAGGACTCTCTTCGCATCATCATCAGCGCTCTCATGATCTTTGAGCCAAACGAAGTAGTCGGCGGCCCGAACGCCCCCGTCATTGCCCTTTTTGATTCTGTAGATGTCATTGGAACATTTATCATAACTGTTCTTCAGGGAGTCGGCGATATCCCCCAGCTTGCTTTGGTTTTCACCAATCAGGCCAATTTCAGTGGCATTGCGGATGACGTCGCGCACTGCCCGATCCTCGACGCGGGCATCGGCCACTTGATAATCCGATTCACTCGGCTGGATGCGGGCGGGAACGGTCACAAAGATGGCGGCCAAGCGCTCGCGGGCCAGACGCTCATCCGGCGTCAGGGCCCGGGCGTAGATGCCGAGGGCCTGCAGCTGCTCGCGCACCGCCGCCGCCAAATCAGCTTCCGGCGGGGAGGCGTCGGTGGCGGAGCGCGGTACATTCGGCGTGAAAGCCTGCTCGAGGGTATTCCGCGGACCCGCGCCCGTCGACACGAGGCTGCGCAACGCCGCATCAGTTGTCGGAATGGGCCCAAATGCGGCCTCCCCAATGAAGGCGTCACGGAAACCGGCAAAGCCGGGCACTGTGCTCAAGTCCAGATAAGCCAGATTGGGCAGGATCGGCCGGAAAGAATTGGTGGTGACCAGGTCGGCGACAAACACGTTGCGCTTCACCGCGGTGGCATCGGGCAAGATGGTGAAGAACAACGGACCAAAGCCTGGCGGGATGTTGCCCTTGTTCAGCTTGAAATCAAAGAAGGCCGGATCCCCGGCTTTGGACGAATACAAGGTCCGGGTGGGGAAATTGCCGAAGGAGTTGTTGAAAAAGAGCACGGCCCCGGCAATAAGATCCGTGCCATTGTCCGGCACCGGGGCGCCAGTCGGATCGATGACATTGGCGGCGGCGCGGGAACGGAGCGTGATGGTTGAGAGGGAAAGACCCGTCCCGACCAGGACCAGATTATTGGCCACGGAGGTGTTGCTCAAGGTGATGCCGTCGCCGGCGGCGGTACCGTCGGCGATGGCGACGAGCGAGCCAATGCGGACCGCAACGCGCTCGAACGGCTGGACCG
>JANMVS010000212.1:0-7618 GCA_031392885.1 Verrucomicrobiota bacterium | reverse complement strand
TCATCCCAGCTCTACCATGGCGATAGTCGGGCAATTTGTCTAGCCCAAAGTCTTTGGCCTACTCATCAACCCTTTCCACACTGAACGGAAAAGACCGTGGGGCCACCAGATCGTGTTTCCCATGAAATCACGCCCCGAAATTCTGGAATTAGTCCCGGCCACCATTCGTCTGCTCCATTTTGCCTCCAGCCCCGGGCAGGTCTGCTGCCATGGGCCCGGTCGCTACTTTGATTTCCGACCGACCTTGCCGCCGGCGTGGCCGGCCCGTCGGCCGGCTTCCGCCCGACATCGCCAAAGGCAGCATCCACTCGACGATCGGCTCACCTGTCCGCCTGCCCATCCTGCCCCGAGTCCTTTGTAACGTAATATATTACAAACGAGTGGGGATGGTGGCGGAGAAGTGGGGGGATGACTGACTTGCGGCGCTGCGCTGGACGACCCAGTCGATGGTGGCCGCGTCATTATTTTCATTCCGCCAGACCAGACTGAGGAATTCCGCGGGATGAATGTCGTGGGTGCGGAAGAAATTCCGGTCGCCGCCGCAGGAATACATCAGGCTGGCGGGCAGTTCCCCCCGGAGTTTGGCCTTGGTCTTCGGGATGAGGCGCGGCAGCCAGGCGATACCATTCACCGCATCCGCCTTGGCGGGGAGGGTCGCCACGTCGATCATCGGCGTGGCGGCCTGGCCCTGCTGGACGTTGAGGAAGTAATCGCGGCGAACCGTCTCGATGGCCAGAGCTCGCTCATAGCCGGGTTCGCCGCCGTTGTTGTGGTCCTCGGCATAATCATACATGGCCTGCACGCCGATGCCGTTAGCGGCGAGAAAGCATTTCTCGTCGTCGGCGAAATAAGTGCTCGGTTCGGACTGCCCCGCGGCATACGCCGCCACGGCCTGGTGGTAGAGCGCGCGGAATTTATCCGCGAAGTCGTAGTGTTTCATGGATGAGCGAATTGCCACAAGAAGCACAAAAAGCGCAAAAGCAATCGTTTGGCTCTGCCAAGCCAGGTCGGCGTTATCCCGCCGGCTTGACAAAGCCACGGAGAGTGGGATTATCCCACCATGCTCCTGACCCTTGACGCCAAACGCCGCCTGTCTGTGCCGGCCTCACTCGCGCCTACTCGCCCGGGCGACCATTTCCAGGCCGAATTCCATGCGGAGGACGACACGCTTATTTTTCGCCGCATCGCCGCCGCTGGTGACTGGCTGGAGGTTTTGAAACAATGTCCGGTGGCCATGGATGACCTTCCGCCCCGCCGCCGCCCGCTTCCTCGGCACCGCAAGCTATGAGCTGGCTGCTTGATGCTGACGTTCTGAGCCAGCCGGCCAAAAGCAAAGGTGATCCGCGCGTGGTGGCCTGGTTGGAGGCGGAAAAGGAAGCGTGCTACACCAGCGCGATCGTGATCGCACAACTGGCCTACTGGGTGCGGACGAAGGAAGGTCGGCAGAGGGAGGCTCTTCAAGCCTGGCTGACCCGGCTCGTCGATGCTTTGCACGGCCGGATTCACGGTTTCAATGTCTCAGTGGCGCACGTGTGGGCGGATCAGGAACACCAGCGGACGAAGGCTGGTGTCCGTATGCCGGTGGAGGACAGTTATATCGCGGCGACCGCCCGGCGGCACAATCTTACCATTGTCACAGGTAACGATAAGGATTTCCGCCGGCCAGGATTGAAAGTCTTCAACCCGTTCAAGGAGTTGTAAGCCGTCAGGCCAGAGTGGGCCGACGGACACTGCGTAGAAGCTCCAGTCCCGATATCCGCGACCCTTTTCAGGCCCTCGCCATGCCATAGATCTTCACGACCTTATCGTGGAAGGCGCGGAATTGATCAGCAAAGTCGTAGGGTATCATGGCCGGTCTGGGCGAGCGGCAGGAAAAACCTGGAGAAGCAACCGGAGGCACTGTCGGTCGAGTCGCCGGAGCAGGGTTATGGCACGGTGAAATCGATCAGACGTTTCTGACGATCCACCTTGTCCACGACGACTTCCACTTTGTGGCCGAGTTCGAACTTGCGTTTGGTCTTGCGGCCGATGAAGGCCGTGCCGGCGCCGTTGAGCACGTAGAAATCGTCCTTGAGCGAGGAGATTGGCACCATGCCGAAGGCCCCGGCCTCCGCCACCTCGATGAAGAAACCATGGTTGCGCACGTCCGTAATGATGGCGGTGAAGAGGGTCTTCTTCTTTTTCTCCGCCTCGCGCTCGAAATACTCCATGAGCTTCACTTTCACGGAATCGCGCTCGGCCTCCGTGCTGTTGATCTCGGTGAGACTTAGGTGCTCGGCGAGGTTGTCCACTTGGGCGATGCGGTAGCTGGCCGAGCTGCCGTGGCCGCCCTTGTGCTTGGCGAGATAGGCGTCAAAGACGCGGTGCACCACCAGGTCGGAGTAACGCCGGATGGGGGAGGTGAAGTGCGTGTAATCTTTTTTGTTCAGCCCGTAGTGCCCGTCGGACGATCCCCGGTAGCAGGCCTTGCGCATCGAACGGAGCAGTTGGGTGCGCAGAATGTAGCCTTGCGGATGATCCTTGAGCAGGGTCAGCAACCGAACCACTTCGTCGCGCTGAGCGAGATTGCTGACCTTGATGCCGAACGTGGTGAGAAACTGCCGGTAGTCATTGAGCTTCTCTTCGTCGGGGTCGTCATGCACGCGATACAGCGAAGGCAGATGATGCGAGCGGGTGAGATGAGCGACAGCCTCGTTGGCCATCAGCATGAACTCCTCGATCAACTGGTGACTCTCGTCGTTGTGGATGAGTTCAATGCGGTCCGCGTAGCCCTCGGCATCGACAAAGATTTTGGTCTCGGGCATGTCGAGATCGAGGCTGCCGCCACGCATGCGCTCCTGGCGGAGCTTGCCGCCAATGGCCCAGAGCTGGCGCACCCAGGCTTGCAGGTCGGTGAGTTCCTCGGGCGAGAGTTCGTTGAGCGCCCGGCCGGTCGCGCCGGTCTGATGCGCGGCGGGCAAGGGGAGTTGGCGGATCTTGTTGTGGTTGTCCTCGAACATCAGCGCGAAGGCCTGTTTGTAGGTCAGGCGCTTGATGCTCCGGATAACCGTATTGGCGAAGGCGGTTTCCTTGAGCCGGCCGCTGGGGGAGAAGGTGAACAGCGCCGCCTTCGTCAGGCGGTCCTGCGCCTCGACGAGTGAGCAGAGGCCGTTGGAGAGCTTTTCGGGCAGCATCGGGATCACCGTCCCGACGAGGTAGGTGGAGTTGCCGCGGTTCTGCGCCTCGCGATCCAGGGCGGTGCCGGGCTTCACGTAATGACTGACGTCGGCGATGTGCACACCGATGCGGATTTCGCCGCCATCGAGATACTCGACCGAAAGCGCATCATCGAAATCCTTGGCGTCGTCCGGGTCGATGGTGAAGGTCGGGATGGCGCGGTAATCCTTGCGGCCGGTGAGGTCGGCGGGACCGACGCGGCTGGGCAGGGCTGCGGCTTCGCGGGCGACCTCGGGCGGGAAGACCGGCGTCAGGTTGTACTTATGGTAGATGGCCGCCAGTTCGGCGCGCGGTTCGAAGGTGCGGCCGAGGCGCTCGATGATGACACCGTCGGGATTTTGTTGCCGGTCGTTCCACTCGTGGAGTTTGACGACGACTTTGTCGCCGACCATCGCGGGCGGCTTCAGACCGCCTTTCGCCGGATCGGCCACGATGATGTTGTGGCCCATGCGCGGGTCGTCGGACACGACATAGAAATAGGTGGGTGCCCGCTGGAGCGAACCGGTAATGGTGGCCGCGCCGCGGGTGAGGATTTTGATGACCCGGCCGGCTTGTTCGCCCGGTTTCAGGAAGTGCGGGAAATCGCGCTCCTTCGGTGAACGGAGACGCACGACGACGGTATCGCCCTGCAAGGCCACCCCGGTGTCCTCGCCGGAAATGAAAATGGCGGGCTTGCGGGGTTCAGTCACCTTGACCTCGGGAGACACCAGGGCGGAGCCCTTCTGACGGAAATTAATTTTCCCCGTCACGAGGTCGGCTTCGCGGGGCAGACAGAGTCGGTCGCCCTTGATTACGGCGATCTGCCCGGCGTGGATCAGCTCGTCGATCTGCTGGGCAAATTTGCGGCGATCCTTGGGATTGAGGCGCCACTCCTTGGCGATGGCGTCAGGCGAGGTTGGAACGTAGCCACGGCGCTTGAGATAGGATAATAGACGATCGGAATAACTCATGAGGGAAGACACAGGGCGGCCGGTGGAAATCACCGCGGCGGAATAAGCCCCTATTTTCTAGTGGAACCATGCGATTGGGTCCGTAGGGTTGCAACATGCGAATTGCCCACGCGGCCAGCGAGTTGTTTCCCTACCTCAAGACCGGTGGCCTGGCGGACGCGGTGGCCGCGTTGACCGGAGCCCTGGCCGATCACGGGCACGAGCTCGCGGTTTTTATGCCGGGTTATCGCTCGGTCCTGGATGGGCCCCACGTGGCGGGGGTGAAGCCGAGCCATAAGCTTAAGGTGGAGATGGGGGATACCTTTCTGGCCGGCGATGTTTACACGCTCACCCCGCGGCCGGGCCTCACCCTGTATCTGGTGTGCCGCGAGGAATTCTTTGACCGCAAGCTGCCGTATTGGACCGGCGAGCGGGATTATGATGACAACGATGCGCGGTTCATTTTCTTCCAGAAGGCAGTGGTGGAGTTGCTGCGTCTGACGGATTTCAAGGCGGATATCGTGCACTGCCATGACTGGCAGACGGGGCTGCTGCCGGTTTTCCTCCGCGATGCGGAACGTCGGTATGAGGTCACCCTCGCGCTCAAGACCGTCTTCACCATCCACAACATCGCCTACCAGGGCGTGTTCCCGCGGAAATCTTACGCCCTGACCAATCTGCCGGAAGATCTGCTGACCATCGATGGTTTGGAATATTATGACCAGATGTGCATGCTGAAGGCTGGCATCGTTTATGCGGATTTGGTCACCACCGTCAGCCCGCAGTACGCGAAGGAGATCCAGACCCCGGAATTTGGCAACGGCATGGACGGGGTCATCGGCACCCGCCTGACGGATTTGCACGGCCTGCTCAACGGGATCGACACGGCGGTCTGGAACCCCGCCACGGACCACTGCCTGCCGGCACGCTACAGTGTCGACGACCTCGCGGGCAAGGCAACCTGCCGCACCAAGCTCCTCAAGGAATTCGGCTGGAGCGCCAAATTCAAGGGTCCGATTTTCGGCATGGTCTGCCGCTTCACCGCGGCCAAGGGATTGGACCTGGTGCTGGGCGCGAAAGATTTTTTTGCCCGGGAGAACTGCCGGCTCGTGATCCTAGGGAGTGGGGAAAAGAAATATGAGAAATTGGTCCACGAATTGGCAGCGGCCCATCCCGGCAAAGTCGGCGTTTGTGTCCGCCATGACGAGGCGATGAGCCACCTGGTCGAGGCGGGGGCGGATTTCTTCCTGATGCCGTCACTGTTCGAGCCTTGCGGCCTCAATCAGATGTATAGCCAGGCCTATGGCACGGTGCCGCTGGTGAGCAATGTGGGCGGTCTGGTCGATACCGTGATTGATCTCAACCTCCACCCGGCGACTGGCACCGGCATTGTGACGGTCGCACTGGAGGAGGAAGTCAACGCAGCCTTGGCCCGGGCCCTGGCGCTCTACGGTGACCCGGTTCACTATGCCGCGGTGCAACGCCGCGCAATGCAGCGGGATTATTCCTGGACCAAGGCGGTCGCCGCCTACGAGCAACTTTACACCGCGGCGCTTTGAACCCGACCGTGTTTACGCCAGTCATTCTTTGCTTCCCCGGTAGCCACCGGCCTTCGTGCCGGGCGGTGGCCGCAATCCGGCAGGCCGCGACGCCTGCCGCTAAGGAAACGGGGTTTGGGCCCACTCGCATTTACCTGGCTGCATGCCTTTGACAATTGTTTGGTTCCGCCAGGATCTGCGCCTGCAGGACAATGCCGCGTTGGCCGCGGCCCTGGCGGGCGGCGGTGCCATTTTACCGGTCTACATCCTCGACGGGTCCGGGGCCGGTCGCTGGCCGATGGGCGGGGCGAGCCGTTGGTGGTTGCACCATTCCCTGCAATGCCTGGACGAAGCCCTCCGCGCGCGCGGTTCGCGACTGTTGCTGGCAAGCGGGGAGAGCGGCGCCGTGCTGCGTGCCCTGCTCGAGCAAAGCGGCGCCACCACCGTCTGCTGGAACCGAGTATATGAACCCGCGGCGATTGTCCGGGACAAGGCGATCAAGGCGGCGCTGACGGCGGACGGCGTTGAGGTCAGGAGCTTCAATGCCGCTTTATTGTTCGAGCCGCCCACGGTGCAGAATAAATCGGGTGGTCCTTTTCAAGTCTTCACCCCGTTCTGGAAACACTGTTTGGCCCTCACGGTCGCGGCGCCGACGAAGCTTTCGTCGGGCCCCCTGCCGGTGCCGGTGCGTTGGCCGGTCTCACTCGAACTCAGTGAACTCTCCCTGCGGCCTACCCTCAGGGGGGACACGGGCATGGCGGCGGCGTGGCAGCCCGGCGAAGCGGCAGCGTTGAAACGACTCCGGAAATTCACCGCCAACGCGATGGAGCAATACGCCGACCGGCGCAATCGGCCGGATGTTGACGGCACATCGGCACTGTCGCCCCATCTGCATTTTGGCGAAATCAGTCCGCGACAAATCTGGGCGGCGGTGCAGGCGTTGTCGAAGGACAGTGGGGTCTTCCCGGCCAGCCGGGGCGGGCAGGTGTTTCTCAGCGAAGTGGGCTGGCGCGAGTTTGCTTATCATCTGCTGTATCATTTCCCGCATACGCCGGAGCAGCCGTTGCGGTTGGAATTTGCCGCCTTTCCCTGGCGCACCAGTGCGGCCCAGGTGCGCACCTGGCAAAAGGGCCAGACCGGTTACCCGATCGTCGACGCCGGGATGCGGCAACTCTGGCAGACCGGCTGGATGCACAACCGGGTGCGGATGATCGTGGCTTCGTTTCTGGTGAAACACCTCCGGCTGTCCTGGCAGGAAGGTGCGGCTTGGTTTTGGGACACGCTCGTCGATGCCGATCTCGCCAGCAACACCCTCGGCTGGCAGTGGACCGCGGGATGCGGGGCGGATGCGGCACCGTATTTTCGCATCTTCAACCCGCTATTGCAGGGGAAGAAATTTGATCCCGCCGGCGACTATGTGCGCCGTTGGGTGCCGGAATTGGCGCGGTTACCAACCGAGTTCATCCATCAACCGTGGGCGGCGCCGCGTGAGATTTTGGCATCGAGCGGATTGACCCTGGGGCAGGACTACCCGCAACCCATGGTGGACCATGGAGAAGCACGCGTGGCGGCGCTTGCTGCCTTGAAGGAAATGCGCCTGAAGCGTCCCTGAAGATTCCTGAAATCGGGGCTTTTCAAACCAGCCTCGAAAAGTATGGTGGGCCGCTTATATGCAGAGAACATTCGTCATCTTTAAGCCGGACTGTATGGCCCAGCACCACGTGGGCAACGTGCTCAATCGTTTTGAAACTGCCGGCTTCGCCATCGTGGGCTGCAAGCTGGCGCGGCTGACCCCGGCCCTGCTGCGCACCCACTACGCCCATGTGGCCGACAAGCCGTTTTATCCCGAGATCGAGCAGTTCATGAGCTCGCGTCCGGTCATCATGCTCGCCCTCGAGGGCGACAATATCGTGCAGAAGGTGCGCGATCTGCTCG